>JASFPU010000269.1:0-5167 GCA_050115855.1 Holophagae bacterium | reverse complement strand
CGGCGATCTTGAACCGCACCTACTTCAGCTGGGAGAAGGTGTGGCCGAGCCTCTATGTCAACGAGTTCCTGTTCGACGGTGCGCAGTACTACCCAGGGAACGACTTCAATCCCGACACCGAGACCTTCAACACACATCCGATGGGCGCCAACACTTCGGCGACCATCGAGACCGACTTCGAGGGGACGGTGCCCGCGAACGGCCCGACGGCCGGCGCGATGAGCCTCCTGCTGCGCTTCCAGTTCGACGATCCCGGCGGTACGGTCTGCACGATCACGAGACCCTTCACGATTGACACCCCAACCCCGACGACGACCCCGACCAACACGCTGACGCCGTCGATCACGCCGACGCCGTCGAACACCGTCACACCGTCGATCACGCCGACGCCGTCGAACACCTACACGCCGTCGAACACGCCGACCGCGACGCCGATCACGCCGACGGCGACGCCGTCGCGGACGCCGACCAACACGCCGATCACACCGACGCCGACGCCGTCGCGGACGCCGACCAATACGCCGATCACGCCGACGGCGACGCCGACCCGGACGCCGACCAACACGCCGATCACGCCGACGGCGACGCCGACCCGGACCTTCACGCCGACCCACACGTTCACGCCGTCGAACACGCCGACCAACACGCCGACCAACACGCCGACCAACACGCCGACGTTCACGCCGACCAACACGCCGACGTTCACGCCGACGTTCACGCCGACCGACACCCCGACGCCGATCCAGTAGGGTGAGGGGAGCAACAGCATGAGCAGACCTGAGCAGCCACTCCCGAAGACCGCCGCCGCCGGCGTCGCCGCGGTCGCCGCCGCCGTGCTGATCCTGGCGCCCGCCGGCGCCTGGGCGCTCGACATCTTCCCGCCCAACGAGCCGGACCTGATCTACGACGAGGACCTGTCGACGACCGGTGCGCCGGCGCTGCCGGCCGGCATCACCGTCTACACCTGGGGCGGCGGCGACCCGCTCGCCGTGACCACGGGATCGAGCGCGGCGACGCCGTCCTGCGGCGCCGCGTTCTGGGGCACCCACCTGTACGGCGAGGGCAAGGCCGCCCAGGTCGCGCCCGCGAGCGACGGCACGGTGCCGATCAACCGGCGCCCCGACGTCCTCGGCCCGCGCGCCAACTCGTCGGTCTTCGTCGTCGACCAGAGCGTCGCCGGCAACGCCGGCTACGACCCGACCGACTGGGACAACTTCCGCTTCGAGTTCGACTTCGTCGGCGACGCCAACGCCGCGGTCGGTGTCGCCTGGGGCGGCCAGCCGGTGACCGGTCTCAATGCCACCGAGCACGGCTACCTGTTCTACATCGACCGGCTGCCGACCGCGCTCCAGGCGATCAACGACGGCGACCGGGCGCGCTGGCACCTGGTCAAGCGCCAGTCCGGCTACGACCTCGAGCTCAACTCCGGCGACGTCGTGCTCAACGGCGGCAACAACGACCTGGTCTCGGTCTTCGCCGGCCAGTGCTACCGGATGCGGCTCGACTTCTTCTGCGGCACGCTGAGGCTCCAGATCGCGCGCATCGACTGCGGTGCGGCGAGCTGCACCGTCACCCAGTGCAGCGGCGCCGGCAACATCTGCCCGACCACCGACTACGCGACCTGCTCGAACCCCATCGAGTGGTGCACGGTGCTCGACTGGATCGATCCGGACCCGCTGCTGACACCGGGCTTCGTCGGTCCGTTCGTCGGCGGCATCGACCCCGACGTGAAGAGCGAGGCGCGCTTCGACAACCTGGTCGCCTCGACCTGGACCTACGACTGCGGCGCGCTGTGCGACGCGTGGAGCGGCTGGACCGACGACTGGGACGCCCTGGCGACCGACGAGGGCCTCGAGGAGATCGACCTCAAGTACCTGTACGCGGGATCCGTGGTCGACTACGCCTACGGCGGCATCTTCGGCGCCGGCAGCTTCGACTGCATGCTCGACCTGACCGTCGTGCCGAGCAACCTGACCCAGTACCTGGCCCCGCCCAACGGGCGCGACCTGTGCGCCGGCTGGACGGTGCTGCACAGCGGCGACGCGCTGAAGCCGATCGTCGAGCTGCCGGACTGGAGCTCGGGCGACTCCAACCTCGACCAGTTGCTCGCCTACCTCGAGCCGATGTCGAGCTCGGTCAAGCTGGTGTACGACTCGTCGGCGACGCCGACCCTGAGCTTCGTCGACGACTTCGACAACGACCTGCTCGATGCGAGCGGCGACCCCAACCCGAACTACAACCCGAGCCCGCTGCCGACCTGGGGCTCGACGCCGATCAACCGGTCGCTGCTCGAGGCGTACGACTGGTACGTCAACCAGCGCACGGTCGGCGAATGGGCCGACGACCCGCTGGCCGACTGCCGCCTGTGGTACATCATCCTCATCACCGACGGTGAGGAGCAGTGCCCGAGGGCGATTCCGAACGCCGCCTGTGTCGGCGACGGGACCAACGACGGTGCGGCGCAGAAGTTCGCCGACCCGCAGGCCTTCGGCGCCCCGGCGTCGGTCGACCCGGTGCAGATCTACACCGTCGGCTTCTCCGAGTCGGTGCCGGCCGACTCGCCGCTGCAGTGCGTCGCCGACATCACCGGCGGCAACTTCTACTCGGCGACCAACGCCGGCGACCTGGTCAACGTGCTGTACGACGTCGTCAACGAGATGGAGGAGCGGGACCGGTCGTTCATCCCCTTCGCGGTGTCGCCGCCGCCGCCGAGCGCGGCCGGCCAGCTGACCGCGGAGGACGACTTCCTGACCGTCTTCCCCCACTTCATCCCGCGCAACAAGCAGACGATCTGGGACGGCGACCTGCTCGCCTTCGCGCTCAACGTCACCCAGACCACGCTGCCGCTCGACGCGGACTGCGGCCTCGACACGAGCCAGGTCGTCTGGACGCTCGGCGGCAGCCCGGCCGGTGCGGCCGACATCCTCGACGACCAGATCGCGAACTCGACGCGCAACGTCTTTATCGGAACCGACCTGTCGGGCAGCTGGGCGCGGCACGCGATCACCGACGTCTTCACCAGCGACCCGCTGCGCGCCGAGTTCAAGAGCCTGCTCGACGTGTCCGGCGGCGCCAGCGACCTGCAGGCGGTCGAGATCGTCAACTTCGTCCGCGACATCTACGCCGACCCGGCCGGGCTCAGCCTGAGCCCATCGCCGGTAAACCCGCCGCGGCCGGCCGCCTACTACCCGCTCGGCGACATCTACCACTCCCAGCCCGTGGTCGTCAGCCCGCCGAACAACTACCTCTTCTTCAGCAACTTCGGCCTCGGTCCGGCGAACGACTACCTGAGCTTCCGGACCAAGCACGAGAAGCGGCGACGGATCGTTCTGGCCGGCGCCAACGACGGTCAGCTGCACGCCTTCGACGGCGGCTTCTACGACCGCGATGAGACGAACTACGACGACACCCACGACCTGGGCAACGGCAAGGAGATGTTCTCCTGGGTGCCGGAGGCGGTCATGAACCGGCTGTACCGGCTCACCTACGGCACCGAGCACCTGTACACCGTCGATGGTCGGATCACCGTCTCCGACGTCTTCATCGACCACGACGGCGACTCGAACCGGGAGTGGCGCACGGTGGCGCTGGCGACCCTGCGCCGCGGCGGCCGCGGCGTGCTCGCCCTCGACATCACGACGCCGGACCCGGTGCTCGCTGCCAACGACTGGGTGCCGCCCGAGAGCGAGTTTCCCGGCTGTATGGACGGCACCGCGTCGGGCTGCGACGCCGAGTACCCCCACCTGCTGTGGGAGTTCCACGACGTCGACGGGTCGGGCAATCCGAAGGACGACGACAGCAACTGCCCCCACCCACCCGGCGACCCGTTGTGCGAGCCGTACTGGGACCTCGGCTGGACCTGGTCCAAGCCGGCGATCGCCCGGATCGGCATCTACTACGACGACGGCACCAACATCCTCCCCGACGACACCTTCGTCGCCTTCTTCGGCGGCGGTTGGGACGCGTCCGAGTCGGACATCACCGGCCGCTACTTCTACGGTGTCGACATCGAGACCGGCGACGTGGTGTACAAGGAGCTGATCGGTGTCGCGGTCCCGGGCAGTCCGGTGCTGCTCGACTCGGACAACGACGGCTTCCACGACCGGATCTACTTCGGCGACACCAACGGCTCGATCTGGCGGCTGCAGTACCCGTCGCCGTTCCTGCCCGCGGCGACCGGCGTCAGCGCCGGCGAGCTGCGCCGGATCTTCGACAACTCGGTCGACTTGACCGACCCTGCGGCGGTGCCGCAGCGCCAGCAGTTCTTCGTCCGCCCGACCCTGGTTCCGGTGCTTTTCCAGGGGTCGCAGTACCTGTTTGCCGTCGTCATGGGCTCGGGCGACCGCGCCAACCTGGGTGAGGACACGCTCGACACCATCAACCACTTCTACGCCGTGCTCGACGATCTCGACAACGACACGACGGCCAACCCCGCCTACACCATGTCGGACCTCGTCGAGCGCGACTGGTCCGATCTCGACAACGCCTTCACCCCGGTTCCGGGGTCGTCGGTCTGCACCGACTCCGCCTTCTCGCCGCCGAACAAGGGCTGGTCGCTCAGCCTGCGCGCCAACGAGAAGGTCAACTTCGAGGCCACGGTCTTTGCCGGCCACGTCTACTTCACCTCGTTCGAGCCGACCGACCTCAGCGCGGACAACCCGCCGTCGATCTGCGTGCCGTCCGGCGGTGGCGGTGGCGGTGGCGGTGGCGGCGGCGGTGGTGGCGGTGGCGGCGGTGGTGGCGGTGGCGGTGGTGGCGGCGGTGGCGGTGGCGTCATCGCTCCACCGGTCTGCAAGACCTCCGGTATCGGTCGGTTCTACGATGTCGGCATGACGTGCGGGCTCGGCGAGTTCACCGAGGTCAACGACGTTCTGACCGGCATCGCCACCTACACCATCGGTCCCTACACCCGGATCGTGGCGACCGGCTCGGGCGGCGTGCCGGGTACGCCGGGCTTCGGCTACGGTCTGCCGGTCACACCGGACCCGGCACCCTCGGTCTCGACCACCAACTGGCGACAGGAGTGACGATGATGCGCACATTCACTGCGGCAGCGATTCTGATCATCCTCGTCGCGGCGGCGTCCGCCGGCGCGATGGAGATCCCGTTCCGCGACGGTACGGTGGTCGAGGCGGTGAGCTACACCGTGACCGGCTCGTACGTCATG
>JASFPU010000268.1:0-5168 GCA_050115855.1 Holophagae bacterium | reverse complement strand
GAGAGCCGAGCAAACCCCCGCCACGCACCCTGAAGGACCGCATCGAGGCGGCCCGAGCCGACCCGGTGGTGCCACGGTCGGTGATCGAGACCATCGACAAGAACCGCGCCAGCATGTCCGGGCACAGCGGCGCCAAGTACTCCGAGCTCAGCGAGACGCTGCTCGCCATCCCCTGGGGCCGCATGGCCGCCATCGATGTGTCGCCGGAAGAGTTCGCGCACGGTCTGGACGACAGCCACTATGGCCTGCGCGAGCCGAAGGAGATCATCGCCGACTTCTTCTCGAACCTGATCTGGAGGTACCGCCGCCTGACCGCACGAGCTGCGGCCGAATGGCAGCGCAGCGGCAGCGCATATCTCTTCGTGGGGCCCCCGGGGGTGGGCAAGACCTCGCTCGCCATCTCGATCGCCCGCAATCTGAACATCCCCTACCACAAGGTCTCTCTGGGCGGCATGCAGGACGAGTCCGATCTGGTTGGGCACGGCTTCACCTACGAGGGCTCGAAACCCGGCGCCATCGTCCAGGGTCTGATCAAGATGGGCGTGATGAACGGCATGTTCGTCCTCGACGAGGCCGACAAGACCGGAAAGTTCGCCATCGCCCCGCTGCTCGAGGTTCTCGACCCCGAGCAGAACCACCTTTTCCACGACAAGTACACCCAGACCACCGTCGACATCAACCTCTCCAACTGCCACTTCATCCTCACCGCCAACACCCTGGAGACGGTTCCCGCACCCATCGTCAACCGCTGTCAGGTGGTGGCGCTGAGCCGCTACAGCGTCGACGAGAAGATCGCCATCGCCCGCCGCCACGTGCTGCCCCGTCTGCTGCAGCAGCACGGATTCGAGGCCCAGGAGATGGTTCTCGAGCCCGGGCACGAGGACGAGCACCTCCGCTACCTGATTCTCCGCTACACCCACGAGGCCGGGGTTCGTCAACTGGAGCAGCTTCTCCGCACCCTGTTGCTGCGGGTCTACCGAAAGGAGGTGCTCGGCACCGATGCGAACCGGTTCGCCATCACCCGCCAGCTCATCAAGAAGCACCTCGAGCAGCCGTCCAGGCCGCGCACCATCAACGACGAGGACCGGGTGGGCGAGATTCTCGGCCTCGGCGTCGACGTTGAGCGCGGCGTCGGCGTGCTGATTCCGATTCAGGCCACGCGCATCGTCGGTGGGGGAGCACCGGCGGAGGGCGGCGCCCTGAGCATGGTGCACACCACCGGCAACATCGAGAAGGTGATGGACGAGAGCCGCAAGGTGGCGATCACCGGGATTCTCCACTGCTCCAAGGACCTCGGCATCGATCCGAGCCGCGGCACGGAGCCCGTTCACCTGCATCTGATGGCCGGGTCCACACGCAAGGACGGGCCGTCCGCCGGGAGCGCGATCGCTCTCGCCCTCGCGTCGCTCATGGCCGGGCACCGCCTGCGGCGCGATGTGGCGGTGTCGGGAGAGATCGACACCCAGGGCCGCATCACCGCGGTGGGCGGATTGGACATCAAGCTCGAAACCGCCATCGGCGCCGGATGCCGAACCGTGATCGTGCCCGAGGAGAACCTGCTCGGGCCGGACGGGATCGAGAGCTTCCCGGAAGCGGTCAAGAACGAGCTGCAGATCCTCGATTTCGCGACCTGGGCGGGCCCCCACGAGCCCTTCGACGACCGTCGCCACGTGCTGCAGGTGGTTGCCGTGAAGCACATCACCGAGGCGCAGCGGGTGGCCCGGATCGAGGAACGCGAGCTGACGGATCCGCTCGCAGAGCTGGTGCGGGATGCGCGTCTGCTGGCACCCCGCCTCAGCCAGGGCGACGGCGCGCCACCCGGCGGGATCGCCTGCGCCCTTCTGGCCAAGGACCCCGGAGAGGTGGCGTTGGAGTGGCTGCGCCCGATGTTCGATCAGGGACTTCGCCGGTGTTGGCTGCTGGTGCCTCCGGAGAGCTTCGAAGACTACACCGCGGCCATGGCGGACGGTTCACCGGAGCTCACCGTTCGGTGCTTCGACCCGGCCTCTGACGAGCTCCGGGAGGTGCTCGACGCGACCCTGGTGGCCCACGCTGCGAGTGCGCCAGGCACTCGTCTGATGGCCGTCGCACCGTACTTCGCCCTGAAAACTTCGAGCACCTCGGACGCGGCCGCTGACGGGCCAGGGACCGCGGCGCCGATCGACTGTTTCGCCAACAACTACAGCTGTCAGGGGATCAAGCTGAAGGGCTGCAAGCCGACGCTCAATCGTGTGTGCCTGCAGCTGGCTCTGCGCGGCGAGATCGCGCTCGAGAGCTGCCCCTTCCTCGCGGTGTGCGACGAGGTGTATGTGGCCGATCTGAGTCCGATCCCGGAGAAGTACCGGCTCGACCACCGGCGTGCCGAAACGCTCCTGTGCTCCTGGTTCGGCAGCTGGTTGGAGGCTTTCGCCGAGACGCACTGAGCCCGGGAACGGTGCCGAACGCAGCCACGGGCACCTCCTCACAGTCGCGACGAGCCTCGACAGCGGGTGATCAGTGGTGCCACACAGAGGTTGATTCGTGACACATCCGTGGGACAGGGGAGCCGGTGTCTTCTGGGTGAGCGGGGTCGCCGGTTGTGAGGATCGAGGCCCCGGTTGGTTTGTCCCGCGACGCACCGACGACGTGACCGTGCAGCAGAACTGTGCAGAGGTGTACGCGCCCATGCGTGGCACCCATGTCGCGACCATGAACGACCGCAACCCGCTTCGGCGCGCGGCCGTATGGACAAGCAACGCACGAACGTCGGAGTGCATGAGCCCCTGTGAGGAGGACGTCGATGCTGAGACCGACCATCGCCGCTCGAGGTCTTGCGTCCGTTGTGCTGGCGATCGCGCTCGGCTGCGCGCCGGCCGAGCTGCCGGAACGCGCGCGAGGAGAATCCGTCGAGGAGGCCGACGACGGCCCGAGCCTGCTCGCGTGCTACGAGCGAGGGGTCGAGGCTCGCGAACGCGGCGATTGGTCTGCGGCCCGGGACGCCTTCGTCGAGGCCGTTGCCCTGGCGCCACAGTCGCCGTCGCTCCGGCTGTACGCGGCCTCGGCTCTGGCACGGGTCGGGGACGGACCCGCGTGTCTGGAACACCTCGAGGCGGCGGCCCGTCTCGGTTGCGCCGCCGATCTCGCCTCGGACGAGGCCTTCGACGAGCTCAGCCTCCGGCCGGAGTTCGCCGACGTGATCCGGCGGCTCGCGGCGAACGCGGTGCCGTTGGCTCCGGGCGAGGTGGTCCATCGCTTCAACGACACCGAGCTCTGGGTCGAGGGGATCGCCGTCGATGAGACCACAGGCGATCTCTATGTTGGGAGCCTCTTCGAGCACGCGATCTACCGACTCGACAGCGAGGGCGGGGTCGAGCGCGTCGGATCGCCCGACGAGCTGATGGAGGTGATCGGCATCTGGGTCGACGGCGGTCGGCGGGCGCTGTGGGCGGTCACCGGCGACGGACCGTGGCGTGACACCGAGGACGTGCCTCCGCGACGCAACGAGCTCGTTCGACTCGACCTCGACACCGGCACCGTCGACGGCCGATGGCCGATCCCCGACGACGTGCCGCGTCTGCTCAACGACGTCACGGGCGCTGCCGACGGAACGGTCTGGGCGAGCGAGAGCCTCCGCGGCGAGGTCTACCGGATCCCGCCGGACGGCGAGCTCGAGCTCTTCGCCCGCTACGGCGAGCTCGTCTTCCTCAACGGGATCGCCGTCTCATCCGACGGAACCCGGCTCTACCTCGGCGACTTCGTCGGTCTGACCGTGGTCGCTCCGGCCGATGGGTCGGTTCGGCGGATCACCGGAACCGACATGGCGCTCGGCATGGTCGACGGACTGAGCTGGTTCGACGGCGGGCTGGTCGTGGTGCAGAACAACCCGAGGGTCAACTTCCGCGTCGTCAGGGTCGATCTCGGCGCCGATGGGGTCACCGCCGAACGGCTGGAGATCCTCGCCGCGGGAGTTCCCGACGGAACGATCCCATACACCTCGGCGGTGATGGGCGACACGGTCTGGGTCGTCGCCGGTGCGCCGTTCGAGCTCAAGCAGACCGCCGAGACGCCACCGGCGGCGGCCGTGGTGCGGATGCCTCTCGGCCGTTGACGACGGTGTCCGTCCCGGCGTCGAGCTCACTCACACACCCGGTGACCCGTCCTCAAATCTGGCGCCGCGGCACAGAGCTGCGGCAGGTCCCTATCCTGTGCTGCTCACCGTCCGCTTCGAAATCAACCGTGTTTGGTACGCTGTGATCGAGCTCGAGGAGAGGCCCAATGAACCGATCTGGTCCGTATCTTCCTGTCGTCATCTCACTCGCGTTGACCGCGGGGGTCGCCTGCGGTGGCGCTCGAGACGAGGCGGCCGTCGAACCCGCCACTGCGGCGGACGCGGGAACCCCTCGCATTCTCGTCACCAACGACGACGGATACTCCAGCGAGGGAATCGCCGCGTTGGCGGAGGCGCTCGACGTGTTCGCGGACGTGCTGGTGCTCGCTCCCCGAAGCAACGAGTCGGGCGCGAGCCAGTCGCACCGTGCCTACAAGCGTGAGTCGATTCGAATGTACAACGTTGCCATCGGAGATCACCTCACCGGCTATGCGATCGACGGCACGCCGACCGACTGCGTGTATCTCGGCGTCAGGATCTTCGGCGCGGAGCGGCCGTTCGATCTCGTCGTGTCCGGCATCAACCATGGCGCGAACATCGGAACGACGTACAACTACTCGGGCACCGTCGGCGCGGCATTCGAGGCGTTGAACAACGGCATCCCGGGCGTCGCCGTGTCGCAGTCGAAGCAACGCGCGGAGTACACGACGGCCGCGGAGTTCACCGCGGCCGTCGTTCAGCGAGTGCTCGCGCAGCCGCTCGAAGAGGGCGTTCTCTTGTCGGTGAACGTCCCCGACGGCGCGATCACGTGCGTCACCCCGGCGCCTCCGGGGGGACAACGCTACGAAACGACATTCCCACCTATCGGTGAGTCCGACGGCGACACCGTCTACACGAGCGAGCGCGCCATGATCGACACGCCCGACCCGGGCACCGACCTGTGGGCGTTCAAGAAGGGCTGCATCACTCTGACGCCCTTACAGCTGGACCGGACCCACCGCCCCATGCTCGACCGGCTCGCAGGATGGGCGCCGTCGCTGGAGTCCGTCGTGAACTGACGGCGGGCGCCGGTCGATTCCTC
>JASFPU010000267.1:0-5170 GCA_050115855.1 Holophagae bacterium | reverse complement strand
GACGGCGTACCCGGTTCGGAGACCGGCGCCGCCCCAGGCCTTGGAAAAGGTGCGCACCAAAACGACGTTCGGGTGCTCCAGCGCCATCTCGGTGAGGTCGAGCTCGGGTTCGGCGAACTCGCGGTACGCCTGGTCGAGGACGATGAGCGTCCGCGGCAGCCGCTCGACGACGACGGCGAACTCGTCGCGGGTGATGACCGCACCCGTCGGATTGTTGGGCGACACCAGGAACAGCAGAGCGCTGTCGTTGCCGGCGGCGTCACTCACGGCGTCGACCGGGAACCGTCCCCGCCACCAGTCGACGGTCTCGATGTCGGCGCCGGACAGGATCGCGTAGCGCCGCGGCATGCCGTAGGTCGGTCGCATGAGCACCGCTCGGCGACCGGGGCAGCACACCGAGCGGACCGCGCGCTCGAGGGCGTCGTCGGCACCGCAGGTGACGATGACTCGTTCCCTGCCGACGCCGAGCCGATCGGCGATCAGCGCGACGAGTCGGTCGGTCCACGGATAGAGGTGGGCGTCGGCGGGGCCCGATACCTCAGCCGATAGGGGCAGCGGCACCGTCGACTCGTTGAAGTCGAGGATCAGATCGGTGTCGAAGGGGGGCCGGCCGACGGAGTAGCGGGAAAGCTGCTCGAGCGCCGGGACCGGCTCGACGAGGAGGGGACGGTCCGTCATGGCACGATCTGCGCCAGGCGCGTCACGACGATGTCGCAGCCGCCGGCGCCCTTGATCCGCGGCATCACCGACGGCAGGTCGTCGCGCGGCACCGCGGCCTTGACCGCGAAGCCGCCGCCCCCGGCGAGCTGGGACACGGTCGGCCGGCGCATGCAGGGCAGGACGGCGAGCACTTCATCGAGCCGGTCGGGGGCGACATTGACCTCGACCATGACCCGGCGTCGCGCCTCGAGCACCGAGTTGACGAGCAGCACCAGGCCGTCGATCGCCCGGCGACGCTCCGGGTTGGACAGGGCGTCCGGGTTGGCGTACAGGCGGGTCGAAGAGGCCATGAGCTCGTCGACGATGACCAGGTTGTTGGCCTCCAGCGTCGATCCGGTGGCGGTGTTGTCGACGATCAGGTCGGCGTCCTCCGGCGGAAAGACCTCGGTGGCGCCATAGGACCGGACGAAGGTGGCGTCGAGATCGCGGTCGGCGATCCAGCTCCGAGTCAGTCGCTCGTACTCCGACGCCACGACCAAGGGACCCGTGGGGAGCACCCCGTTGGGAGCCAGCTCGCCCGGGGCCGCGGCCACGACCCGAACCGGGTCGAGGCCGGTGTCGACCAGCTCGACCAGATCGCCGTCGAGCTCGGCGACCCAGTCGGCGCCGGCGAAGCCGACGTCGCGGGACCCGGCGTGCAGCATCTCGACGATGCTCTGGGGCTTGAGGATCTTGACCTCGCAGTCGGGGAGGTTGACGTGGGGTCGGTAGCTCCGGACGGTCTGCTTCAGGTCGACTCCCGCCTCGGCGAGCAGCCGCGCCACACCGTCGTACATCCGGCCCTTCGGGATCGCCAGCTGGAGGGTGTCGTCGTCGTGTCGTCGGGTCATTGGGTGCTCCTCGGTGCAAAAGAAAGACGCCGGCGGGGCCGGCGTCGTGGTTTCGGTCGTCGGGTTCGCCTACACCATCACCAGACCCCGGCCGGGTGATCTTCGTGATGGTGGTGGTGCATGCGCGTCACACTCACGGCTCAAGGCTAGAACGAGGCCGGGTATTCCGTCAAGCGAATCACTCCTCCAACCGCACCGACACGATCTTCGACACGCCCGGCTCCTCCATGGTGACGCCGTAGAGCAGGTCCGACCGTTGCATCGTCCGCCGGTTGTGGGTGATCAGGACGAACTGGGTATGGTCGGTCATCGCCTGGACGAGGTCGGCCAACCGCTCGACGTTGGCGTCGTCGAGCGGCGCGTCGACCTCGTCGAGGATGCAGAACGGCGACGGCTTGATGCGGAACAGCGCGATGAGCAGTGCCAACGCGGTGAGGGCCTTTTCGCCGCCGGACAGCAGCTGCACGGACTGGTTGCGCTTGCCGGGAGGTTGCGCGGTGATGTCGATCCCCGACTCGAGCGGGTCGTCCTCGTCGACCAGATCGAGGCGCGAGGTGCCGCCGCCGAACAGCGTGGCGAAGGTCTCGGCGAACACCACGTTGACCTGCTGGAAGGTCTCGACGAAACGTTCGGTGCAGGTGTGGTCGATCTCCCGGATCGTTTCGCCGAGGCTCTTGAGCGCGTCCACCAGGTCTTTTCTCTGCTCGTGCAGGAAGCTCGACCGCTCGGTGAGCTCGTCGACCTCCTTGAGCGCGAGCAGGTTGACCGGACCGATGCGCTCGATCTTGGTGCGGAGGTTTTCGATCTCGGCGCCCAGCGAGTCTGAGTCATCGCCCTCGGTCGGGTCCTCGTCGAGCAGCTTCTCCGGCACGGTGCCGAGCTCGTTGGCTGTCGCGTCCCGCAGACGCTGCCACTCGGCGTCGATGCCGGCGACCTCCATCTCGATGGAGTGCAGCGCCTCGCGCTGCCGCTCGTGCTCGTCGCGCCGCTGACGGACCTCCCGATCGAGCTTCTCCACCCGTGCCGCCCGGCGGCCGACCTGCTCGCCGAGACGGCGGGCCTGCTCGCGCGCCGCGGCGAGCTGGCCCTGCTCCTCGGCCAGTCGCGTCCGGGTCTGTACGATCTCGGTCTCGGTGTCGCCGAGCTCGGTGCCCAGCCGCTCGATCTCGGTGGCCAGCACGTCGAGCCGGGAGTCGAGGGTGCGGCGCTCCTCGGCGACCCGATCGGCGTCGCCCGAAGCGGCGGCGAGGCGCTCCTCGGCCAAACGCGCTTCGGCCTGCCACCGATCGAGCCGGCGCAGGGTCTCGGCGGCCTCCTCACGGCGCGCGTCGAGCTCGGCGACAGCGGCGTCAACGGCCTGCTCGAGCTCGAGGCTTCGGGCGTCGAGCTCCTCGACCTCGGACTCCAACCTCGTCTGTCGCAGGTTGAGCTCGGCCCGCTGTGTCGCCCCCTCGTCGAGCTTCGCGGTCACCGCCTCGAAATCGGCTTCAGCGCGGCGCCGCTCGGCGACGTGGGATTGCTCGACCGCGGTCGCACGGGCCCGCTCCTGCTCGGCGGCGATCAGCTCGGTGTCGAGGCTGTCAAGCTCGGCTTCGAGCTCGGCCAGCCGGGTCGCGGCGTCGTCACGACGCCGTGTCGTGGCGGCTTCCCGCTCGGCGATCGCGGCGATCTCGGCTCCCAGTCGGACCCGCTCTTCGCGCAGCTGTAGGGTGCCGGTGCGATCGGTCGCCCGGGTCGGTGGTTCGATCACCCGGCCCCGCCGGATGACACCGGCGGGATCGATGGTGATCAGCGAATGGTCGGCCTCGGCGAGCTCGACCGCCCGGGCTGCGTCGACACACTTCACGGCGCGGGGGAGGCAGCGCTCGATCCAACTCCGGTGGGCCGCGTCGATGCCGGCGACGTCGAACAGATCCTCGGTGCCGTCGATCGCCTCGCGCTCGACCGGCGGTGCGGGCGTTCCGGCCAGCACGAGTCGGAGCCGGCCCTCGAGCTCCGCGACGTCGGCGACCTGACTGTCGGTCAGGTTATGCAGGTCGACAACCGGCAGCTCGAGCAGCTCCTGCCAGGCCCGGTCGAGCAACGGCGCTGTCCCGGGCTCGGGATCGAGGAAGTCGCTCACCTGACCCATGACCGACTCTCCGGGCAGAGCCGATGACAGCTGGTCGACATCGGTGGTGTGGCGGGCGAGCTCGCGCTCGACGCCCTGGAGCTGGTGGCGCAGCTCCCACAGCTCGTGGCCGAGAGTCTCGGTCTCGTGTCGGGCGCTGGTCGAGGCCTCGGCGAGCGCACTCCGTTCGCCGGTCAATGCCCGGCGGCGGACCTCCAGAGCCTCCACCGCGGCCACCGTGGAGCTCGACGCCTCGGCCGACGCGCGAGCGCGCTCGGCGATCTCGGTCCGGCGGGCGGCGAGCTGATCCCTTTCCTGTTCGAGCCGGCCGAGCGAGTAGGCGAGGCGATCCTGCTCGCGCTGCAGCTCGCCCAGTCGATTGCGGCCGTCGGTCAGCCGGGAAATGGTCCGTAGCAGGTCCTGTCGTTTGTTCTCGGTACGGCTCTCTGCATCGGCGAGGGCTGCGCTGGTCGCGTCGTGCTCGCTCGTCGCATTGTCGACCGCAGTTTGGACCGATGCGAGCTCGTTGCGGCGGGTGTCGAGCAGCGCACGGACCTCGCGTTCGCGACGGTCGAGGACCGAGCGACCCTCCTGCAGGCTGCTGTGATCGTTGCGGGCGCGGTCGAGCGAGCCGCGGAGGGTGTCCATCAGGTCGGCTGACCGTTCGAGGAACGCCTCGAGCCGCTCCCTCGAGGCAGTCAGCTCCGAGACCTCGGCCTGAGCGGTGTCGACCTCGGCGTGACAGGCCTCGAGCTCGCGGCGGGCGCGCGACAGATCGGCATCGGCGCCGCCGAGCGCCGCAGCGGCGGCCGCGACCTCGTTCTGCACCAGGCCGCGCCGCTGCACCACCTCGCGCCGTTGGCCGTCGAGAGAGTGGGCGTCGAGGATGTAGAGTCGGCGCAGCCGGTTCTTGAGCTCATCCTGGAGCTTTTCGTACCGCTTGGCGGCACTCGCCTGTCGCTTGAGCTGCCGCAGACTGCGGTCGACCTCCGACACGACGTCTTCCAGACGCTGGAGATTCTGCCGGGTGTGCTCGAGCTTGAGCTCGGCCTCGTGCTTGCGGCGCTTGTAGCGCGTGATGCCGGCCGCCTCCTCGATCAGGATCCGACGGTCGGTGGGCCGCGCCGACAGCACCTGCCCGACCCGTCCCTGCTCGATGATGGAGTAGTTCCGGGTGCCGAGCCCAACCGTCATGAGCTCGTCGATGACGTCCTTGAGCCGGGCGACCTTGCCGTTGAGCCGGTACTCGGACGGGCCCGACCGGAATACCCGACGGGTGATTTCCATCGTGCCGTCACTCGAATCCCAGTGACCGTCGTCCGACTCGAGCTCCAAAGAGACCTCGGCGGCGCCGGCTGCGGGCCGACCGCTGGCGCCATTGAACACAACGTCGCCCATGTTCTTCAGCCGCATCAGCGACGGGCTCTGCTCGCCGAGCGCCCACAGGATGGCGTCGACGATGTTCGACTTGCCGCAGCCGTTCGGTCCGATGATGGCCGACACCCTGCCC
>JASFPU010000266.1:0-5179 GCA_050115855.1 Holophagae bacterium | reverse complement strand
AAAGGGCGATGCGCAGCTTTCTCGACGGCGAGGCGGACGTCCTGCTCGCCACGGCGATCATCGAGAACGGTCTCGACATCCCGAATGCCAACACCCTGCTGGTCAATCGAGCGGACCGATTCGGCCTAGCTCAGCTGTACCAGCTGCGAGGCCGTGTCGGAAGGTCGGACCGGCTCGCGTACGCCACATTCCTGGTGCCGCCGGGTCAGTCGCTGTCGAGCGCCGCGCGGGCCCGGCTCGCCGCGATCCAGGAGTTCTGCGAGCTCGGTGCCGGGTTCCGCATCGCGGCCCGTGACCTGGAGATCCGCGGCGCCGGCAATCTGCTCGGCGCCGAGCAGCACGGTTTCATGGAGGCGGTCGGCTTCGAGACCTACTGCCAGCTGCTCGAGGAGGCGGTCGCCGAGCTCGAGGGACGGCCACCGGAGGCGCGGCGCGATGTCGAGCTCAGGCTCGGCCTCGATCTGCAGCTGCCCGAGACCTACATCCCCGAGCCCGAGCTCCGACTCAGCTTTTACAAGCGGCTGGCGGCGACCGAGGACGACGCCGAGCTGGTTGCCCTGTTCGACGAGATCGTCGATCGGTACGGTCCGGCGCCGACTCAGCTCGACACGCTCGCGCGGGCGCAGCGGGTCCGGCTCGCGGCCCAGCGGATCGGCGCGGCCGCGGTTCAGCGGCGCAGCGGTCGTTGGCGCATCCGCCTCGATCCGGTAGCGAGCCCGCCGGACCGCCTCGCCGAGGTGCTGACCGGTTGGCCGGGAGCGAGCGTGTCGCCGTCCGGCGAGATCACGGTGCCGGTGGGACATCCCGGTGCGGAGATCGACGAGATTCTGGATCTGTTGAACCGCTTGGCGGCCTGAGGGCTCGGTTACCATGAATCCATGACCTCACAGTCGGGTGACGACCTCGGCCACGGCGTGCGCGTCATTCCGAGCGAGCGCGGCGGTGTCGTCGTGCTGAGCGACGCCCTCGAGCTTGGCTGGCGGCCGCGGAGCACCGATCGGCGCGGTTCGGCGGTGATCTGGCGGGGGGAGGGTTTCGAGGTCGCGTCGGTCGAGCCCTGGCGACGGGGCGCCCGGTGGACGCTGGAACCGTGGGACGGGCACGACGTGATGCGTGTGACGCTGCCGCTCGACCCGGACTCGGTGGCGGCCGCGGCGGACCGGGCCGACCGAGAGCGCGCTGCCGATCGGCTGCGGCCGTATCTCTGGCTGCTGATTCCGGTCCTCGGGTTCGCTGCCGCGTCCTGGCAGAAGAGGTGGCGCCAGGAGTGGGGTTACCCGGCCGGACTAGCAACCGTGATGACCGCCCTCGGGGAAACCGTTCTCGGTGCCGCGTGCGCTATCGAGCTCATGGCGTCGATCGGATCCGGTGCGTCGATCTTCCCGTGGTTGCCCCGGCCGCTGGTCGGCGTGGGAGTCTTGCTGTTCGCTGAGGGCTTGTTTCGATTGGCGCTGTTCGCCGCTGACTCCGAACCGGTCGGGTCCGCCGCCGGGGTCGTGGTAGGCGCGCTGACTCCGCGGAGGCCGGCCGCGCCTCCGCCGCTCGAGGTCCCGACGGTTCGTGTCGTCGAGCCGAACGGCGACCGGATCGAGCTGGTGTCGCCGATCCAGCGACGCGACCTGGAGGCGGATGGCGTGCTTCCGTACCACGGCAGATCATATCTGCTGTCGCGGACCGGCCGCCTGGGAGAGAGCTGGGTCTACAATTTCGAGCGCACTGCGGCCGATGCCGCCGACCGACGCCTCCGTCTCGTGCCGCCGAGGTCGCGGTCGATTGAGCCACGTCGCCGCTCGTCTCCCGGTGTCGTACGGACCGTGCTGCTCACCGTCGTCACGACGCTCGCCCCGCGCCGCTTTCAGGAAAGGTGGGCGGATGAAGTCGGAATGAACCCGGTGTGGCTGACCGTGATCGGAGCGTCGGCCGAGGTGGTGGGCGGTCTCGTCAACCTCCGGACGGTGCCGGCCGGCGATGTGCTGTCGGTGATGCTCAATCTGTTCTTCGTCGGTGAGGGCGTGACACGGTTGTACTCGGTCGCCGTCCGGAAGGAAGTGATGGGCAGCGTGCTCGGCTGGGTGTTGACGCCGGTCCTCGAACGGGCCGTGCCACCACCGTCGGCACGGTCGTCGACGTGACCCCGGGGAGCTCGCGCACCGCCGTGGTAAGCTCCGCGGATGGTCGTAGCTCGATCGCACGTTCTCGTCGTCGGCCTGGTCGCCGTCACCGCCGCGTGCGGCTCCGATGGCGATGTCATCGCCAGAATCGGCGAGCGACGGGCATCGATCGAGGCGTTTCAGGACTACGTCGTGGCGGTCACCGGGGAGGCCTGGCAGGGTGTGTCGGACGCCGTAGCCTCGCGGCTCTTCGACCAGTTCCTCGACCAGGAGGTACTGATCGCCGCCGCGGACAGGGAGCGGGCATACGAGCCGACGTCGGACGTCGCCTCGCGCTCGGCCCGGGTCCGCCAACTCGTCGACGTGCTGTGCGGACCGGCGCCACCGCCGTCGGATGATGCCGTCGCGGCCGCGCTCGACGCCGAGAATGCCGAAACCCGTCCCGCCCGGGCGCGGGTCCGGCAGATGCTGCTCAGCAGTCTCGAGGAGGCCGAGAACGCGCGACGGCAGCTCGACGACGGTGCGGACTTCGTCGAGCTGTCACGGCGCGTCAGTCGAGCCCCGAACGCCGACGTCGGAGGCGACCTCGGACTGCTCACCCAGGGCGGTCTGTCGGACGATCTCGACTCGGTGATCTTCGCACTCGACGAGGGCGAGATTTCGGATCCGGTTCAGGGTCCGTCGGGGTACCACATCTTTCAGGTGCTCGAGGTGGTTCCGCCGGGACTTCCACCCCGAGCCGAGCTCGAACCCGAGGTCCGACGACGGCTCACCGAGGAGGCCGCGCGGCAACACGCTGCCGACTGTGTCCGCGACCTGGCCCGTGAGGTCGGTGTGGACATCGTCCGCGACAGCCTCTGGTTCGAGTATCGGGGACGGTATGCAGACTGACATCAAACGAATGGTGGGAGTCGTGGTCGCCGCACTGGTGATCGCGGGCGCGGCGACCGTCGCCGACGCCGAACGCGAGGTGCTCGAGACCATCCTGGTCCGTGTCAACGACCGGATCGTCACGGTCAACGACTTCAAGGTGCGGTTGCGGCAGGAGCTGTCCCAGATCAGCCCGCGGCCGGAGGGCAAGGAACTGCGGGAATTCACGCAGGGCCTGTTCGACACCATGGTCGACGAGATGCTGCTGCTCGAGCGAGCCGAGGACCGCCGGATCAAGGTCGACGAGGAGACCGTCGATCAGGCGATCGCGAATCTGCGCCAGCAGAATGACCTGCTCGACGACGACGCGTGGGCCGAGGCGCTCGAGTCGTCGGGGATGACGATCGACGCGCTGCGCGACCGCTATCGACAGTCGATTCTGCTGTCACGGACCGTGCAATCGGAGATCCGCCCGACCGAGATCACCGAGGAGGAGGTTCGCCGTCGGTACGAGGAGAACAAGGAGCTCTACAGGGTTCCCGAGAAGGTCGAGCTCGAGCAACTGTTCTTCCCGACCGACGAGGACGACGCCAACCAGGATGAGGTCCTCCGAGTCGCGCGAGGGCTCGTCAAGCGCGTCGGTGAGGGCTCGGATCTGACCGCCGAAGCGACGTTGGCCGGAATCGAGGTCCAGGAGCTCGGGTCGATCCCCGTCGCCGACCTCAGGAGCGATCTCAGACAGGCGCTCGAAGGCGTGCCGGACGGCGGCTTCACAGAGCCGCTCGTGACCGCCGGCGGCGTCCAGGTCATCCACGTCGTCCGGCGCATTCCCGCCAGCTATCAACCCTTCGAGGAGGTCGAGGAGGACATCAAACGCCGGATGTCGGCCGAGGCGTACCAGCAGCAGTCGAAGAGTCTGGTCGATCGGCTCAAGGAGGAGTACCTGGTGGAGATCGACCAGAAACAGCTCGACCACATCCTCGACGTCGTGGAGCACCTGTGACCGCCGAACGAGCGTGGGTCAACCAGCTGAGCCCGGGGACCGAGATCGAGGACAGCTACGTCGTCCGATCCAAGGACGTCCGTCAGCGACGCGGCGGCGGGCCGTACCTGGCGCTCACGCTCGGAGACCGGACCGGTGAGGTCGCGGCGCTGGTTTGGGAGAACGTGAACGGGCTCGGCAAGGTGCTCGATGTGGGAGCGGTTGTCGACGTGAAAGGACAGGTCCAGCGCTACAACAACCGTATCCAGGTGGTGATCCGGCAGGCGTCGGCTGTGGCGCAGGATGCGGTTGATGAGTCGTTGTACGTCCGGTCGTCGTCGGTCGATCCCGACATCCTCTGGCAGCGCCTCAACCGCCTCGTCGAGAATCTCGGCAACCGCCACCTCAGGCAGCTCCTGTTCCGCATCGTCTCCGACCCGGACGTCGCCGATCGACTCAAGATCGCGCCGGCGGCGCGCGGGATGCACCATGCGTTCCGCTCCGGTCTGCTCGAGCACACGGTGTCGATGGCGACCGTGGGGCGCGCTCTGGCTGAGCACTACGGGCTGGACCAAGACATGGTGGTCGCCGGCTGCCTGCTGCACGACCTCGGCAAGATCTGGGAGCTCGACCTGACGCCTTCGATCGAGTACACCGACGACGGCCGCCTGATCGGTCATCTCACGATGGAGGTGCTGTACCTCGATCGGGTCATTTCGGAGCTCGACGCGTTCCCCGGCGAGCTCCGGCGCCAGCTGCTCCACCTGGTGCTGGCGCACCACGGCGAGTACGAGTACGGATCGCCGCGGAGACCCAAGACGCCGGAGGCGCTGCTCGTCCACATGATCGACATGCTCGACTCGAGGATGGCCGGCATGAAGGAGGCGATCGACGCCGACGGCGACCAGGACCGGGCCTGGACCTCGTACTCCAAGATCCTCGACCGATTCGTCTACCGCGTCCGGCCACCGAAGGACTGAGCGGTGAGCCGTCAGCTGTCAGCCATCAGCGGTCAGCTCCATCGCAACTTCCGAGTTTGACAACGAACGATCAGCAGCCGACCTTGAGCTGAGAGCTGAGAGCTGAGAGCTGAGAGCTGAGAGCTGAGAGCTGAGAGCTGAGAGCTGAGAGCTGAGAGCTGAGAGCTGAGAGCTGAGAGCTGAGAGCTGAGAGCTGAGAGCTGAGAGCTATCCTCTCTTGATCGCTCTCGCGACCT
>JASFPU010000265.1:0-5184 GCA_050115855.1 Holophagae bacterium | reverse complement strand
TGACGCTCCAGCTCGACGACACGACCGTTGCCCGTTGGGCCGCCTGTCCGTGCGTCATCGACCTGGACCGCGCAGCGCTGGATCAGGCGGTGATCCTGTCGGCCGACGCGGTCGACGCCGAAGGCAACCGCGGCGACCAGGTGCTGACCCTCGGCGCGGGCGGCGGGTTCGTCGGCAGCGTCCGGGTCGAGCTCGTCGAGCTGCCGGTCGTCGTGCTCGACACGTTCGGTGTCCCGGTGCGCGATCTCGAGCAGGACGACTTCACGGTCTACGAGGACGACGCAGAGGTCGACGTCGAGGGATTCGGGACGACCGCTGATCTGCCCCTGTCCCTCGCGCTCGCCGTCGACACCTCCGGGTCCATGGCCGAGATCTTCCCCGATGTCCGCGCCGCGGTCGCGGGCTTTGCCGACAGCCTGCTCCAGCCAGGTGACGAGGCGGCGCTGATTCGATTCTCCTGGGATGCCGCCGTCGAGGTCGACTGGACCGACGACACGCGACGTCTCACCGGCCAGCTCGACCGCGTCGTTCCCGAGGGCGGGACCTCGCTCAACGACGCGGTGGTTCGCTCCCTCGAGCAGTTCCGCGGCCGGCGCGGTCGGCAGGCGCTGGTGCTGCTGACCGACGGCGAGGACACCACGTCGCGCACCGACTGGCGGCTCGCCGAGCGCTTCGCCCGCACCATGCGAATCCCGGTCTTCTCGATCGGCCTCGGCAGCGGCCGGTTCGCCGGCAAGGGCGTTCTGAAGTCGCTCGCCAAAGAGACCGGCGGCGAGGCCTTCTTCCCCAAGAAGGTCGACGAGCTGCCCGCCGTCTACGACCGCATCGCCGAGCTGCTGCGGTCGCAATACCTGCTCTGGTACCCATCGGACTCGTCCAAGCCGTTCGAGACGTTCCGCGAGATCCGCGTCGAGGTCGACGGCGAGGATCTCGAGGTGAAGACGATCCGCGGCTACTACCCCGGGAGGTAGGGCTCCCGCCCGCGTCCTTTCACGCCCTCACGCCCTCTCTTCCGCCCAATTCTCCTTGCCCTGTTGCGAGATGCGGAGCTCGTCTTCGCCAGCGCCGAAAAGACCCTTGGCGTCCTCGAGAATGCGGTACAGGGTCGGTACCAGGATCAACGTGATCGCAGTGGCGAAGACGATGCCGTAGCCCAGGCTCACCGCCATCGGCACGAGGAACCGCGCCTGCATGCTGGTCTCGAAGATCATCGGGGTCAGCCCGAGGAACGTCGTGGCCGTGGTCAGGATGATCGGCCTGAAGCGGCGCTCGCCGGCGTCGCGGATCGCCCGGTCGACCGGCACCCCTTCGCTTCGCTGGCGATTGATCAGATCGATCAGGATCAGCGAGTCGTTGACCACTACGCCGGTCAGCGCCACCATCCCGAACATCGACAGCATCGTCAGATTGAGACCCATGACGATGTGACCGACGACCGCACCGACCAGCCCGAACGGGATCGCCGACATGATGACCAGCGGCTGGGAGTACGACCGGAACGGGATCGCCAGCAGGGCGAAGATCGCGAGCTGGGCGACCAGGAAGTTGAGCTTCATGCTGTCCAGCGACTCTCTCTGCTCGCGCTGCTCACCCTCGAAGTCGAAGCTCAGGCCGGGGAAACCCGCGGCCAGCTTCGGCAGCACGTTCTTGCGCAGGTCGGCGGAGATGTCGTTGGCGTTGGCCACGGACTCCTCGACATCGGCGGTGACCGTGACGACCCGCCGTCGGTCGGTCCGGTTGATCACCGCGTAGCCCCTGCCCTCCTCGACCGAGGCGACGGTGGTGAACGGCACCTCCGATCCATCCGGAAGGCGGATCCGCATCTCCTCGATGTCGCCCAGCGACTGCCGCTCGTCCTCCGGGTAGCGGACCATGACCCGGATGTCGTCCCGACCGCGCTGGATCCGCTGCACCTCGCGGCCGTAGAACCCGGCGCGCACCTGACGCGCGAGATCCGACAGCGTCAACCCGGCGGCGCGGCCTTCGGGCGTCAGCGCCAGCTTGAGCTCTTTCTTGCCGGCGAGGAACGAGTCTGCGACGTCCTTGGTTCCGGGGTACTCGGCGATGATGGTTTCGAGCCGATCGACCGCCGCGAGCAGAGTGTCGAGGTCACGGTGGGCGAGCTGGACGCTGATCGGGTCCCCGGCCGAAAACAGATTCGCCTGGAAGGTCAACGAGACCGCGCCCGGCACCTCGCCGACGACCTCGCGCCAGCGCCGGACCAGCTCGGCGGAGCTGACGGTGCGGCGCTCGGCGCCGAGCAGCTCGACGTTGACCTCGCCGAGATGTGACGAGTCCCCCGCCGCCTGCCGGGTCGCCATCGGACCGTGGCCACCGCCGGTCGGGTGCTGACCCAGCGTGGTCGAGACGTGCTGGATGATCGACGGCGCCCCATCCGGCGTCGCCTGGTCGACCTCGGCGGCGATCGCCATCGCCCCGGCTTCGATCCGCTCGAGCACCGCCTCGGTCTGTGCCGCCGGCGTCCCTTGGGGCATGGTGAGCAGCGCGACCATGTTGTCGGAGTCGACCTTGGGCATGAAGCTGAACTTGATGAACCCGCCGACAACCAGCGACGCGCTGACCAACAGAAACGAGATCGCGATCGCGACCGTCAGGTAGCGCCACTCGAGTGCGAAGGCGAGGCTGCTCCTGTACGGGCCACGGATCCACCGCCCGAGCAGGTCCTGGACCACCGCCTGGACCCGCTCGACGGGACCGAGGAATCGGCCGACGATCCGATTGAACAGACGGCCCTCGCCCGACAGGTGAGCCGGCAGGATGAGCAGCGCCTCGACGAGCGACATGAGCAGCACCATGATCACCACCACCGGGATCTGGTACATCACCTTACCCATCCGGCCCGAGACGAAGAGCAACGGCGCGAACGCGGCCACCGTGGTGATGACGGCGAAGGTCACCGGCATCGCCATCTCGCGCACGCCGCGCACCGCCGCGTCGAGCGGTTTCATCCCCTGCTCGAGGTAGTTGAAGATATTCTCTCCGACCACGATGGCGTCGTCGACCACGATGCCGAGCACGACGATGAAGGCAAACAGCGAGATCATGTTGATCGTGACCCCGAAGTGGGGCACCAACCAGAGCCCACCGAGAAACGAAATCGGAATCCCCATCGTGGTCCAGAACGCGAGCCGGGTGTTGAGGAACAGCGCCAGACACGCGAACACCAGAATCAGGCCGAGACGGGCGTTGCGCAGCAGCAGCCCGATGCGTTGCTTGAGGATGATCGAGTCGTCGTCCCAGGTGTCGACCTTGACCCCCGCCGGCAGCGTCGGCTCGAGCTCGTCGATGTAGCGCTTGGCGATCTCGGTGACCTCAAGCGCGCCCTCGCTGCCGACTCGGTAGACCTGGATCAGCGCCGCCCGCCGGCCGTCGAAGCGGGTCGAGGTGTCGGTGTCCTCGAATCCGTCAACCACGGTGGCGACGTCGGCAAGCCGGACCTGGGTGCCGTCCGGCCGGGCCACGACGACGATGTCCTCGAACTCGGCGCCGCGATAGCGCTGGCCTTTGGTCCGGAGCAGAATCTCGCCACCCCGGGTCTTGACCGCGCCGCCGGGCATGTCGAGCGACGACGCGCCGACCGCGGCCGCCACCTGCTCGAAGCTCAGGTTGTAGCGGCGCAGCGCGGCCTCGGAGACCTCGATCGAGATCTCGTAGTTCCGGACCCCAGCGATCTCCACCATCGACACGCCCTCGCGCGCGGTGAGCTCGTCGCGAACCCGCTCGGCGAGCGCCTTCAGGGTCTTCTCCGACGCGTCGCCGTAGAGCACGATGGTGATCACCCGGCGGCGTGTGTCGACCTCGGACACGATCGGCTTCTCGGTCTCGAGCGGGAAGGTCTCGATCCGATCCACCGCCGCCTTGATGTCGTCGAGGACCTTGCGGTCGTCGGCGTCCTCCTCGAGCTCGGCGATGACCGTGCCGAGGTTTTCCTGGGCAATCGAACGAATCCGCTTGATGCCCTCGATGGAGGCGATCGCCTCCTCGACGCGAACGCAGACGCCTTCCTCGGCCTCTGCCGGAGACGCGCCCCGGTAGGGCACACGCACCGTCACCGTGTCGGCCTCGATCTCGGGAAAGACCTCGACCACCACGTGGAACAGCGCCAGCACGCCCGACGCGAGGATGAAGATCATCAGAATGTTGGCTGCCACGTGGTTGGCGGCGAACCAGGCCAGCGGGCCGCGACGCGTGTCCCTCATGTCACGCTCCAGCCGACTCGCTCGCGCGAATCGTGATCGAACCCGATGCCTCTGGGCGGTGAGAGCGCTCGGCTCCGGGTCGCCGGGCGGCGCTGGTTTCCACGTCGGGCGCCGGAGACTCGGAGACGTCTCCCTGATCGGCCGCGTTGCGGACCGCCATGCCGTCGGTCACTGCGTCGAGGGCGCTCACGATAACGAGGTCTCCGGCGTCGAGGCCCGACGAGACGAGCGCTTGTTCGCGGTCGGAGCGCAGCACTTCGACGTCGCGGATGTCGAGTCGTCCGTCGTCGAAGACCCACACCCGGTTGCCTTCGTGCACCGCGTACCTCGGAATCGGCACGACGTCGTCCAGGGTCCGGCCGAAGATCCGGACGTCGACGAAGGTCCCCGGCCGCAGAGCAGGCCGGTCCACCGTCGCGGCGTAGGGATGGTCGACCTCGACCACCACGTGCACCATCCGCGAGGTCTGGTCGACCTGCGCCTCCATCCGGCTCACCCGGCCTTCCCAGGTGCCGGTGACGCCGCCGAACGCAGCGCTGACCTCGGCCCGTGGACCACGATGACCGTTGTCCGACGGCACGTCGAACCACGCCAGCTCGCTGCTCTTCAGCGGCACCCGGACCTCGACCGCGTCGGTGCCGTAGACTCTGGCCAAACGCGTCGTGCCGGCGACGAACTGGCCTGGATCGACGCTCTCTGACACCACCACTCCGTTGAACGGCAACGAGATCCGCGTCCGGTCCAGGTTGAGCTCGGCGGCGGCGAGGTCCGCCTTGGCGGCGGCGAGCTCGGCCTCGGCCTGGCGGATCTGGGGCTCCCGGATCACGAGCGCGGTCGGGTCCTCGCCGGGATGGAGATCGTTCCACTCGTCGCGCGCGACCTCCGCCTCGGCCCGCTCCTGCTCGAGGTTGACCAGCGCTCGGGCGACCGTTGCCTGGGCCCGCTCGAGGGCGAGCTCGTAGTC
>JASFPU010000264.1:0-5190 GCA_050115855.1 Holophagae bacterium | reverse complement strand
GGTCACGAAGCCGTGCTCGCGCCCCCACTCCATAAGGTTGACGAACAGGAAGTCCATGACCCCGCCGGGAGCGTCGCGGGTCGACCGCATCAGGTCGATCGACAGCTCGGTTCCTGGCGCCCCGCGCCAGATGTTCGCGAACGCGACGACAGTGCCGTCCTGCCGAACCACTGCACACGGGAACCGGCGCACGTACTCGTCGGTGAATCGTCCGAGCGAGAACCCCTTCTCCCGGGCGTTCCGGTCCGCAAGCCAGGCGTCCGACACCTCCCGGAACCGCGGCAGCAGCGCCGACACCGCGTCCGGCTCCACGACCTCGAACACGCAGCCCTCCCGTTCCAACTTGTTCCTCACGTAGCGCAGCTTCTTGTGCTCGCGACCGTCGAGCGAGAAATCCGACAGCGGGACCGAACCCTGTTCGCCGATCCTCAGCACGGTCAGCCCGAGCTCGAGAAACAGCGTGAGGTTGTCGCCGCCGACCTCGTAGAACACCGTCCATCCCCCGTGCCGATCGCACAACGTGTGGAAGCTCCACACCAGCTCGGGCAGGTCCTCGCCGGGGCCGATCGGGTCGCCCATCGCGACCCAGCTCCGCCCGCTGACGGCGTACATGATCATCGCCCGCCCGGTCGTCGAGAACAGGAAGCTCTTGTCGCCAAGCAGGGCGAGGTTGGCCGCGGCGCGCGGGCTCGCCTCGACGATGGCGCGAACCCGCTCCCCGTCGTCCGAGCCCTCCGCCGGACCGCGCGGCGAGGCGGGGCCGAGCAGGCGTGCGACCCCGAACACCAGCAGGCACACCGCGACACCGATGCCGGCGCGCAGGAAGCGCGACGCGTCCCCGTCGAGCGCGAACCGCCACCACAGCTCGGTCGAGTACCCGACGTGGCGGTAGGCGAACAGGCCGATCCACGCCGCGGCCGCCAGCACCATCGCCACCCCAGCGAGCCAGTTGGGTGACAGCGGCTCGCTGAGCAGCGGCGCCCGGCGGTAAAAGACGCCGCGGCTCGGGATCAGGACGACGATCATCGCCGTCAACACCAATGCCTCCTCGTAGTCGGCGCCCTTGAGCAGCGAGAACAGCACGCCCGACGCCAGCACCGCGAGAGTCAGGTAGTACGCGCTGGTGAGCCTGCGCCACAGACCCCACGCAAGGAGCAACAGCAGCACACCGGCGACGCTGCCGAGAAAGTGCGACAGCTCGAGCGCCGCCAACGGGACGAGATCGGCGAGCCAGCGCAGCCGGCCGGTCTCGCCCGGCGTCGCTCCGGAGACCAGCAGCACCGCACCGCCGAGGAATGTCGTCACTGCGAGCAGCGGCGGCGCCACCAGCGTCAGCCCGGTCCCGATCGCCTTCGACACCACCGCAACCTGCCGCCGGCGCTGTGCCAGCTCGTAGACGAACAGCAGGCCGACCGCAATCGCCAATGGCAACAGGTAGTAGACGACCCGATAGGCGATCAGCGCTCCGACCAGGGCCGAGCCGTCGGTGCCGGCCGGCAGCAGCGAGATGACCACCGTTTCGAAGACCCCGAGCCCGCCGGGAACCTGGCTCGCCAGACCCAGGATCTGAGCCAGGATGAAGACCGCGACGAAGTGCGGAAAGCCGACGTCGATGCCGGGTGAGAGCAGCACCCACAGCACGCTGGCCGACACGAGCCAGTCTGCCGAAGAGACGGCGACCTGCGCGCCGGCGAGCCGGAGCGATGGCGGCACCAGCTCCCAACGTCCGAGCCGCAGCGGCTTGCCGAGCCAGAGGCAGGCCGCCAGGTAGCCGACCACGACGACGAAGAAAAGCACACCCAACGGTCGCAACGAGCTCAACGGGATGTGAAGCGCGGTCGGCACCGGGCTGCCGGTGGTCGCGAAGGCGATCCCGCCGACGGTGAGCAGACCAAGCCAGAACGTGACACCGTTGAACGCCACCACGGTCGCCACGTCGACCGCCGACAGGCCCCACACCGTGTACAGCCGAAATCGGATCGGTGCGCCGCTGACCAGCGTCAGACCCACGTTCTGGCTGAAGGCGTAGCTCAGAAACGACGCCAGCGCGGTGCGCCGGTACCCGACCCGGAGACCGAGGTACTCCAGCGACAGGGAGTCGTAGGCGGTGAGCACCAGGTAGCTGAGCGCCGTCAATCCGACCGCGGCGGCGAGGGCGGCTCCGGGCAAGGCTTCGAGCTGCCGCACGACGTCGTGCAGCTTGAGGTCGGCAAACTCGCGGTGCAGCACCCACAGGGCGGCCGCGAACACCGCCAGGCTGAGCAACGGAGCGAGGCTTCGGGCGCGCGGTCTCACGACCTCACGTCCCATCGCCGGCTCGGTCTCGTGGGCAGGTCGACCGAACGCTGCGAGCCCCCGCTCGGCGTTGGCGGCTCCGCGCGCATCGTCAACTCACCACCTCCGACCTGTTCGGCATCGGTGCTCCCAGACGTTGGGCTCGCCTCCCGAAAGTGTACCGGAAGCTCTGTGCGCACGACAGGGTATCCTGAGACCGTCCCCGCCGGACGTCCGGCGCGCGCTGACCCATGCCAGCCCACGATCCCTCGCTGCCGAGTTCCAAGCTGCACGCCCTCGGGCGGGCGCTGCGGCACCGCAACTACCGGCTGTACTTCTCCGGCCAGAGCCTGTCGCTGATCGGCACCTGGATGACCCGGATCGCCACCGGGTGGCTGATCTACCGGCTGACGGGATCGGCGCTGCTGCTCGGCACGGTCGGCTTCGCCGGACAGCTTCCGGTGTTTCTGCTGGCGCCCGTCGCCGGCGTCCTGGCCGACCGCTGGGACCGGCACCGGGTGCTCGTCGTCACCCAGATCCTGGCGATGATCCAGTCCGGACTGCTCGCCGTGCTGGCCCTGACCGATATCATCACCGTCACCCACGTGCTCGTGCTCGCCACCTGCCAGGGGCTCATCAACGCCTTCGACATGCCGGCCCGGCAGGCGCTCGTCGTCCAGATGGTGGACGACCGGAGGGACCTGCCAAACGCGATCGCGCTCAACTCCTCGATGGTCAACGCGGCGCGGATGGTCGGCCCGTCGGTCGCCGGCCTCCTGATCGGGTGGGTCGGCGAGGGCGTCTGCTTCCTGGTCGACGCCGTCAGCTACCTCGCGGTGATCGCGACCCTGATCCTCATGCGCCTCAAACCGCCGGTCCGGCCCGCCGTCCCGAAGCGGGTCGTCGCCGAGTTCATCGGCGGCTTGCGCTACGCCGCCGGGTTTCCCCCCGTCCGCGCCATCCTCGCGCTGCTGGCGTTGCTCAGCCTGGCGGCGATGCCGTACGCGGTGCTCATGCCGATCGTCGCCAGCCGGATCCTGCACGGCGGCGCCCACACGCTGGGCTTCCTGATGGCCGCGTCTGGGCTCGGCGCGCTCGGTGCCGGCGTCTACCTGGCGTCGCGGAGCACCGTGCTCGGGCTCGGTCGGGTGATCGCGGCTGCGGTCGCCGCGGCCGGTGTCGGGTTGATCGGCCTGTCTCAGTCGAACGTCCTGTGGTTGAGCCTGGCCCTGATGCCGATCATCGGCGCCGGCGTCATGATCGAAATCGCCGCCAGCAACACGCTGCTCCAGACCATGGTCGACGACGACATGCGGGGTCGGGTGATGGCCTTCTACACCATGGCGTTCGTCGGCACGATGCCGTTCGGCTCGCTGGTCGCCGGCGCGTTCGCCGACCGGTTCGGGGTGCCGACCACGCTGCTGGTCGGTGGCGTCGCATGCATCGTCGGCGCGGCCATCTTCCTCGCCCGGCTGCCTTCGCTGCGCCGCCTGGTCCTGCCGATCTACGTGCGTCTCGGCATCATCCCCGAGATCGCCAACGGCATGAACCGGGCGTCCGACGTGTGATCCGACGATCGCCGCCGGTCCGCGGATCGCCACCGGCCCGATCTCGTCATCGTTGGCGGCCACGGCCACCGCGCCCTCGCCGACGTCGTCCACGGCACCACCGTCGACCGCCTCCCCCTCCGTCTCGGCGTTCCGGTGCCCGTGGTTCCGGCACCGGTCGCAGCTGGCCAGACGTCAGATCTGCTCGACGAGGACTGACCGCCACCTCGCGAGTGCGCCGGCGCTGCTGTCCAAAGCGGTCTCGGCGTAGGTCGGACAGCGGGTGAACCGAAAAGCGCAAGTTTGAAACATGGAGCGCATGGGCACGGGCACGGGCACGGGCACGGGAACGGGCACGGGGTGGCCGCTATACTCGCGCGGTGATTCGAATCGAGGGTCTCAGCAAGCGTTATCGAGGGGCCGAGCGCGACGTGCTCCGCGGCGTCGATCTCACCATCGGCGCCGGCGAGGTGGTCTCCCTCATCGGCCGGTCCGGGTGCGGCAAGACCACCCTGCTCAACGTTGTCGGCGGCCTCGACCGCGACTACGAGGGCTGCGTCGAGGTGGCCGGGCACCGGCTGTCGGCGCTGACCGACCGCCAACTGGCGCGCTACCGTCGCCGCCGGGTCGGGTTCGTTTTTCAGGCCTACCACCTGCTCGAGCACCTCACCTGCGCCGAAAACGTCGCCCTGTCGGCCAGATTCGCCGGCCGCGGCGGCGACGACCGGGCGCGCGCGCTCGAGGTTCTCGATCTGGTCGGGCTCGGCCGCAGCGCGGACCACCGTCCGACCCGACTGTCCGGCGGCGAGCGCCAGCGCGTCGCGGTCGCCCGGGCGCTGTTCAACGGGCCCGACCTGCTGCTGCTCGACGAGCCGACCGGCAACCTGGATGACGCCACCGGCGCGGCCCTGCTCGACCTGCTGTCGGAGCTCCACACCGAGCTTCGGGTGACGATTGTGGCCGCGACCCACGACGCCGCCATCGAGGCCGCCGGGGGTCGGCTGCTGATGATGTCGGACGGGGTCGTGACCGAGCGGACCAGGAGATCGGAGTGAGGCTCAGCGGTCTCCGCCGTTCGGTGACTGACGACCTCCGTCGTCACTGGCGCCACCTCGCGGCCGGCGGCCTCGGCGTCGCGGTGAGCATCGCCGCGTTGGTTTTCTTTCTCGCCCTCGGCCTCGGTCTCCGGTCGGTGCTGCTCGGCGACGTCTTCACCCCGAACCGGATCGAGGTGGTGCCCAAGAGCACCGATCTGAACCTGCTCGCGCTGTCCATCGAACTCGGCAGCGACACGCTCGACGACGACGACATCGGGAAGCTGGCCTCCCTGCCCGGGGTGGCCGCGGTCTACCCGAAGATGCGCCTGCTC
>JASFPU010000263.1:0-5199 GCA_050115855.1 Holophagae bacterium | reverse complement strand
CGAGGTGATCGATGCTCTGATCAAGGTTGACGCCAGGCCGGAGACCGTGGCCGCGCTGAGCCTCGTGCCGCTGATCGAGGTCGCGTGGGCCGACGGCAAGGTTCAGTACGAGGAACGTCAGGCGATTCTCACGGCCGCCGAAGAACGGGGGATCAAGCCCGGGACGCCGTGCCACGATCTGCTCGAGGACTGGCTGACCCGCAAGCCCGGTGAGGACCTCATGGACACCTGGAAACGCTACGCCCACGAGCTGCACGACAGCCTCGACTCGGCCAATGCTTCCGAGCTCAAGTTCCGGTTGATGGAGCGTGCGCGGGGCGTTGCCGAAGCGGCGGGCGGCATCATGGGCATTCTGACGGTCTCGAAGGCCGAGCAGGCGGTGCTCGAGGAGCTCGAGCACGCGCTGGAGTGAGCGCCGCCCGGCCGCCCCACATCGCGTGCTGCCTGGCGTTGGCCGCGGTGCTGTCCGCCGCACTTTCCGGCGCGGCAGACATCGGTGAGGTCTCGGTCGTCGCCGAGCTCGATCTGCCGGTCGACCTGGTCGACCCAGAGATCCCGCTGGGCGGTCTGTCGGGTCTGGCGTGGGATCCGGCGTGCCGGATTCTGTATGCGGTCAGCGACGATCGCGGCCAGTTCGCACCGCCCCGGGTGCACCTCCTCGGTGTCGATCTCGCACCGGTCGACGTCCGCAGCCTCGGAGTGCTGACGCTCCGAGATGAGCAGGGCGAGCCGTTCGGCAACGAAATGCTCGACGCCGAGGCGATCGCGCTCGCGCCCGACGGGACGCTGTGGCTTTCGACCGAGGGGATCAGCCACCGTGGGATTCCCCCCCGTATCCTCGGCTTCCGGCTAGACGGCGCGCTGGTCGACGAAATTCCGGTGCCCCAGGCGTACCTGCCGGGCGAGCGGACGGGGGTCCGATCGAACCTCGGCTTCGAGGGTCTCAGCATCACGCCCGACGGCCGTCGGCTGATCGCCGCAGTCGAGGCGCCGCTCGTCCAGGATGGTCCGCCGAGCGATGTCGACCGGGGCTGCCTGACCCGTTTTCTAGTCGTCGATCTGGCATCACGCCGCCTCCGGGTCGAGCGCGCCTACCCCGTCGAGCCGGTGCCCGATGCACCTCGTCCGCCGACTGCGTTTCGGATCAACGGGGTGTCCGAGATCCTCGCCCTGGACGCCGACCGGGTGCTGGTCGTGGAACGGTCGTTCTCGGCCGGCGTCGGCAACACGATCCGGATCTTCCTGACCGACCTGCGGACCGGCGACGCGGTCACGGGACGCGGCTCGCTACCGGCAGACGTTCGACCAATGAGGAAGACACAGATCGTGGACGTCGCCGATCTCGGTATCGCTGCGGACAACATCGAGGGCCTGTCGTTCGGGCCGGTGCTGCCGGATGGCCGGCCGAGTCTCGTGCTCGTGGCCGACAACAACTTCCAGCCGGCGGTGCAGCGCAATCAGGTGCTGGTGCTGGCGGTCGACGGGATCACTGCACCCGCTCGCGATCGCGCGCCAGCGACGATCGCCGAGATCCAGGGCGCCGATCAGGTTTCGCCGCTGGTCGGACGGTGCGTGACGGACGTCCAGGGCACGGTGACAGCCATCTTGGGTCGGCGCAGCGGCCAGGCGTTCTGGGTTCAGCAGGTTCCGGGCGACGGTGATCCGGCGACCTCGGACGGCCTCCTCGTCACGGCGCTCGACGGGCTCGGCCGGGTCGAGGTCGGCGACCGCGTCCGTTTCACCGGGAGGGTGGAGGAGCCCGTGTGGCGGATGGAGCTGCCGGTCACGCGGGTGGTCGCTGACGGCCTCGAGGTCACTGGAGGCACGAGCGCGTTGCCCGCGCCGGTCGTCATGGGGCGAGGAGGTCGCGCGATCCCGGCCCCCAACATCGACGACGACGGTCTGACCCGGTTCGAGCCTGATCACGATGCGATCGACTACTACGAGAGCCTCGAGGGCATGCTCGTCCGGGTCGAGGATCCGGTCGTGGTGGGGCCGACCTCGCGCCACGGCGAGATCGTCGTGCTCGGCGACGGCGGCGTCGGGGCCGCACCGCGCAGCGCCCGTGGCGGCGTGGTCCGCACCGCCGACACCGCCCACCCCGAGCGGATCGTGATCGACGATCGGCTGGTGTCCGGTGCGCCGGCGGTCGCGGTCGGTGACCGGCTGATCGGGCCCGTCGACGGCGTGCTCCACGCCTCATACGGCTCGTACAAGCTGCTCAACGCCCAGCCGCTCGAGGTCGATCGCCGGGCGGCGGTCGAACCTCCGTCGACATCGCTCGTCGCCGACGAACACCATGTCACCATGGCCACCTTCAACGTCGAGAATCTCAACGCGGGATCCGGCGAGGCCAAGCTCGCCGCGGTCGCCGGGGTCATCGTCGACCGGCTCGCCGAGCCGACCGTGCTCGCAGTGCAGGAGATTCAGGACGATTCGGGCCCTCAGGACGACGGCGCCGTGAGTGCGGAGCTGACCCTCGATCGGCTGGTCGATGCGATCGTGGCTGCCGGCGGGCCGCGCTACCAGTGGCTCCAGGTCGACCCCGGGAACAACGCCGACGGCGGGCGGCCCGGCGCCAACATCCGGGTGGCGCTGCTGTTCGATCCGGCGCGGGTCACGCTGCCGGGCGACGGCGGTCGACTGCTGCCGGCGAGTCCGATGCGGATCGGCGTCGGCGACCCCGCATTCACCGACAGCCGCAAGCCGCTCGCCGTCGAGCTCGAGGTCAGCGGCGAGCCGATCGTCGTCGTCGTCTGCCACCTCCGTTCCAAGGGTGGCGACGATCCGCTGTTCGGACGGCGCCAGCCGCCGATTCGCTGGTCGGAGGAGCAACGCGTTCCCCAGGCCGAGCGGGTCCGGGGCCTGATCGCGCCGCTGCTCGACGCCGATCCCGGGGCGCGCATCGCGGTGCTCGGCGATCTCAACGACTTCGAGTTCTCGAGCGCGGTCCACACCATCGCCGCGCCGCCGATGGTCAACCTCATGGAGCGGCTGCCGACGGCGGCGCGGTCGACCTACGTCTACCTCGGCAACTCCCAGACCCTGGACCACATCATCGTCAGCGCCGCCCTCGCCGACGGCGCCGAGATCGAGGTGCTGCACGTCAACGCGGACCTCCCGGCGTCGGAGCGCGCCTCCGACCACGACCCCGTCCTCGCCCGGTTCGAAATACCTTAGATTCACCTCTTTAAGATTGAAACACAAAGAGCACAAAGAGCCACCAAGAGACCACGAAGAACCGATCGACCCTCATCTCAACCACCTTTGACCGGGTCCGTTGCCCGGCGCAGAAGGAGCTCGGGCCGATTGTGTGTTGCTTGGTGGCACCTTTGTGGCTCTTCGTGTTCTTCGTGTTTCAAGCTGGTGATCGCCGCGCCGAGCACCACATTCTGATTGGAGTCAAACGTCTCCGAAACAGGACGATTGCGATGCAGCTGACAGCTGAAAGGGCTGACAGCGCGTCGTTCCTCACGGTCGCCGCAGCCGGGTGTTCTATCCCCGCTGCCAGGCGAACCAGCGGCGCAGGATGCCGGCGACGAGCGGGGTCAGCTTGCGGCGGTTGAACTGGTCGGCGGCCTTGCGCACCGCCTCGGCGACCGTGGGGTAGGGGTGGATGACCGATGCCAGGTCGCCCAGGCTCATCCCGGCGTGCATAGCGGTGGCGATCTCCGAGATCAGGTCGCCGGCGCGCCGACAGACGAAGGTCGCGCCGCGGATCGTCCCCTTCGACGGATCGACGTGGACCTTGAGGAAGCCCTCAGTGTCGCCGTCGGCGCGTGCCCGATCGACCTCGGCCATCTCAATCGTAATGGTCTCGGTCGGAAGGCCGCGCTCACGCGCGTCCTCCGCCGACAAACCGACGTGGGCGACCTCGGGGTCGGTGTAGGTGGACCAGGTCTGGACGAGGTCGGAGAACCGCTTCTTCGGGAAAGGGAACAGCGCGTTCTGCAGCACGATGCGCGACGCGGCGTCCGCGATGTGGGTGAACTTGGACTCGAGGCAGACATCGCCCGACGCGAACACCCGCCGGTTGGTCGTCCGCAGATACTCGTCGACCACGACCCCGGCGCGATCGTGGTCGACGCCGGCCGCCTCGAGGTCGAGATCCTCGATGTTGGGCGTGCGTCCAACGGACACGAGGATTTCGTCCGCCGAGCACACGGTCGTCCCGTCGGGCCCGTCGAGCACCAGCCGTTTACCGTCGGCGCCGAGGGTGACCCGCCCGAGCGTGTGGCCGGTGCGAACGGCCACCCCGTCCCGTGCGAGGGAGCGCCGGACCAGCTCGGCGGCGTCCGCGTCGTCGCGCGGCAGGAGGCGATCCACCATTTCGATGAGCGTCACCTCGGCGCCGAGCCGGGCGAAGGTCTGTGCGAGCTCGCAGCCGATCGGCCCGCCGCCGACGACCGCCAGCCGGCGCGGTGACGCGGTCAGATCGAAGACCGTGTCGTTGGTCAGAAACCCCGCCTCTGCGAGACCGGCGATCGACGGCGTCACGGCGCGCGCGCCGGTGGCGATGACCGCCCGGGTGAACCGCAGCTTTGCACCCGCGACCTCGACGCAGTCGCGGCCGGTGAACCGGGCATTGCCGAAGAAGACGTCGACGCCGTAGTGATCGGCGAATCGGCGGGCCGAGTCGTGCGGCGAGATGTCGGCACGGGTCCGGCGCATGCGCTCCATGACGGCCGCGAAGTCGACCTCGACCTCGCCGGCGGCTCGGACGCCGAACCGGTCGGCGTCGGCGATCGCGTGTGCGGCGTGCGCCGAGCGAACCATCGTCTTCGACGGGACGCAGCCGACGTTGAGGCAGTCTCCGCCGAGCAGACGGCGCTCGACCAACGCGATGCGGCCGCCCATGCCCGCGGCGCCGGCCGCGGCCACCAGACCGGCGGTGCCGCCGCCCAGGACGACCAGGTTGTAGCGCCTGGCGGGCGTCGGGTTGGTCCAGTCCCCGGGGCGCACGTTGCCGGCGAGTCGTCGATTGTGTTCGTCGTCTGGGGTCAGGTTGGGGACCGGGTTCGGCATGTGCGTCTCCGTTCGTGTGTTGTAGTGTCTCAGAAGTGGGCCGGTTACCGAGTTCAAACCGCGGTCGGCCGCTGTCAGGAACCGAGCACGCCCAGGCGGCGTACAGATATCCAGGAGGTCCGCCATGAGTTCTTCCGCCAAGATCTTCGCTGTCATGCTCGCCGTTGCGGCGGT
>JASFPU010000262.1:0-5203 GCA_050115855.1 Holophagae bacterium | reverse complement strand
TACGAGGTCGAGGGCACCGTCGACGCCATCGACAACACCGTCGATCCGGCCACCGGCACCATGCAGGTGCGGGGCATCTTCCCCAACTCCGATGCGCTCGTGCTGCCCGGCTTCTTCGTCCACGTCCGGTTGCCCGGCAAGCTGCTCGCCGGCGCGCTCCTGGTCGAGGAGACCGCCCTCGGGACCGACCTCGGGGGCCGCTACCTGATGATTGTCGGCGACGGCAGCGTCGTCGAGAAGCGCTACGTCGAGCCTGGTCCGCTCGAGGAGGACATGATGCGCGTGGTGCTCGACGGCGTCGAGCCCGGCGAGCGCTACGTGTCGAAGGGGCTCCAGCGGGCACGCCCGGGAATGCCGGTCACGCCGAAGACCGCCGACGCCGGGTCGTAGGGCGGCCGAGCATGTTCAGCCGCTTCTTCATCTACCGCCCGATCTTCGCGTCGGTGATCTCGATCGTCATCGTCCTGCTCGGCGTGCTGTCGATCCCGCTGCTGCCGATCGAGAGCATGCCCGATATCACGCCGCCGTCGGTCCAGGTCTCGACCGCCTACCCCGGCGCCGGCGCGTCGGTGGTGGCCGAGAGCGTGACCGCGCCGATGGAGGAGAAGATCAACGGCGTCGAGAACATGCTCTACATGTCGTCGAAGTCGGCCTCCGACGGCAGCTGCAACATCACCATCACCTTCGAGGTCGGCACCGACGTCGACATGGCGACGGTGCTCGTCCAGAACCGGGTCAACGAGGCGCTGCCGGTGCTTCCCGAAGAGGTCAAGCGGCAGGGCGTCAAGGTCGAGAAGCAGTCGACCAACATCACGTTGATGGTCAACATGGTGTCGCCGGAGGGCAGCTACGACGAGCTCTTCATCTCCAACTACGTCACGACCCGCATCAAGGACGTGCTCGCCCGGGTCAACGGAGTCAGCAAGGTCAACGTGTTCGGCGCCAAAGACTTCGGCATGCGGATCTGGATCAACCCCGACCGCCTCCGCGCCCGCGGCCTGACCACCGTCGACCTCATCAATGCGCTCCAGGAGCAGAACGTCCAGGTGGCGGCGGGCCAGATCGGCGCCCAACCGGCGCCCGCCGACCAGCCCTTCGAGTACTCGATCTCGACCCTGGGCCGGCTCGAGACTGTCGAGCAGTTTGAAAACATCATCGTCAAGACCGGCGAGGCCGGTCAGCTGGTCCGCGTGCGCGACGTCGCGCGGGTTGAACTCGGCGCCCAGAGCTACAAGTGGTTCGCCGAGCTCGACGGGGCACCGTCGATCGCCCTCGGCATCTACCCCGCCCCGGGCGCCAACGCGCTCGACGTCGCCAACGGCATCAAGGCGCAGATGGTGGAGCTGTCCGAGGACTTCCCCGACGACCTGGATTATCGGATCCTGTACGACACCACCGAGTACATCACCCAGTCGCTCAAGGAGGTGGTGTCGACGCTGGTCGTCGCCGTGCTGCTCGTGATCTTCACGGTCTACATCTTCCTCCAGGATCTACGCACGACCCTGGTGCCGGCGATCACGATCCCGGTGTCGCTGCTCGGTACCTTCGCGGTGATGCTCGCCCTCGGGCTGTCGATCAACGGCCTGACCATGTTCGGGCTGATCCTGGTCATCGGGATCGTCGTCGACGATGCCATCGTCGTCGTCGAGAACACGATGCGGATCATCGACGACGAAGGCCTCGGCGCCAAGGAGGCGACCGCCAAGTCGATGGTCGAGATCACCGGACCGGTGGTCGCCACCACCCTGGTGCTGCTCGCGGTCTTCGTGCCGACCATCGTCATGCCCGGCATCACCGGACGGCTCTACCGGCCGTTCGCGATCACGATCTCGGTCGCGACCCTGTTTTCGTCGGTCAACGCGCTCACCCTCAGCCCCGCCCTGTGCGGCATGCTGCTGCGGCCGTCGAAGAAGGGGCGCAAAGGGTTCTTCGGTCTTTTCAACCGGGCGCTCGAGCGCACCACCACCGGCTATCGGGCCGTCGTCACCGGGTTGCTGCGCAAGGTCGTGATCGGCGGCGCCGTCTTCGCCGCCATGCTGGTCGCGGTCTGGCTCGGAGTCAGCGCGATGCCCGGCGGCTTCGTCCCGTCCGAGGACGAGGGCTACTTCCTGATCTCGGCGCAGCTGCCCGACGCCGCGTCGCTCGGCCGCACCAAGGAGGTGATGGACCAGGTTGCGGCGATCGTCGCCGACACGCCGGGCATCCGCGGCGCGGTCGTGGTCGGCGGCTTCTCGCTGCTCGACTCAGTGGTCGCCCCCAACGCCGGCGTGTGCTGGGTGGTGCTCGACCACTGGGACGAACGGGACACGCCCGAGCTGCAGATCCAGGCCGTGGTCGACTCCGTCAACCGTCGTCTGGCGTCGATCGGAGAGGCCATCGTCTTCGCCGTGCGGCCGCCGCCGATCCAGGGCCTCGGCTCGACCGGAGGCTCGCAGATGGAGCTCCAGGACCGGGGCGGCGCCGGGTTGCAGCTGCTCCAGCAGGTCGCGTACGACATCCAGGCGCGGGGCCGGCAGAGCCCGGTGCTGGGCGGGATCAACACCACCTTCCGAGCCGGCGTGCCGCAGCTCTTCCTCGAGGTCGATCGCGAGAAGGCGAAGAAGCTCGGTGTGCCGCTCGGCGTCATCTTCAATACCCTGCAGGCCAACCTGGGCTCGGCCTACGTCAACGACTTCAACCTGTTCGGCCGGGTCTGGCGGGTCATGGTCCAGGCCGACGAGCCGTTCCGCATGGATCGCGCCGACATCACCCGGCTGCAGGTGCGCAGTCAGTCCGGCAGGATGGTGCCGCTGGACACCCTGGTCAACGTCGAGGACACCGTCGGCCCGACCGTCGAGTCCCGCTACAACCTGTACTCGTCGGCGTCGATCATCGGCAGTCCGAAGCCGGGGGTCAGCTCCGGTCAGGCGATGGCAGCGATGGAGGATCTCGCGCGCACGTCGATGCCACCCTCCATGGGTTTCGAGTGGACCGGCGTCGCCTACCAGGAGCTCGCCGCCGGTGGCGCCGCGGGAGTCATCTTCGCCTTGGCACTGGTCTTCGTCTACCTGTTTCTCGCAGCCCAGTACGAGAGCTGGTCGCTGCCTCTAGGTGTCATGCTGACGGTGCCCGCAGCGGTGCTCGGCGCCGCCGCGTTCACCCTGCTTCGGGGTCTCGACAACAACGTCTACACCCAGATCGGGCTGGTGCTGCTCATCGGCCTGTCGTCGAAGAGCGCGATCCTCATCGTCGAGTTCGCCAATCAGCTGTCGGACGAGGGCAAGACCCCGTTCGACGCGGCGGTTGCGGCGGCGACCCTGCGTTTCCGGGCGATTCTGATGACCGCGTTCTCGTTCATCCTCGGCGTCATCCCGCTGGTGATCGCCACCGGCGCCGGCGCCGCGAGCCGGGTGTCGCTCGGCACCGCGGTGTTCGGCGGCATGCTGTTCGCGACTGTCGGCGGCCTGATCATCACCCCGTTCCTGTTCTACGTCGTCAAGAAACTGACCTCCCGAGGGGGAGTTTCGGAGCCGGCGCCGTCGCCGGCACCGGCGGTGGCCGGGGAGGAGGAGTCATCATGACGACGCCCCGCCCCGTTTCGTCGTTCCCGACCGGTTTGAACACTCGTCACGACGACCAAGGCACAAAGACACGAAGGACGTCACAGAGAGAACCTCGTCGTGTGTCTCTTCGTGTCTTCGTGTCTTCGTTACTGTGGTGGATGGCCCTCCCCCCGGTGCTCGTGGTTGCGTTGTTGCTCGGTGTCGTGACCGCCTGCTCCGTCGGTCCCGACTACGAGCCGCCGGAGCAACCCGCGATGCCCGACGCCTGGAACGCCGCCGTCACCGACGGCGTGGTCGAGGGGACCGCGCCGCTGGAGACCTGGTGGGCGGTTTTCGACGACCCCGAGCTGACCTCGCTCATCGAGCGGTCCCGGATCACCAACCTCACCGTGCGCGAGGCGGTGTGGCGCGTCGAGGAGGCGCGCGCGATCCGCGGCGTGACCGCCGGACAGCGGTACCCGAACGTCGACGCCACCGCCTCGGCCGGCCGCAGCCAGCCGTCGGACAACGGACCACTCGGAGAGCTCGCACCCGACGGCTTCGATGCCGCCGACCTGTTCGACACCGGCGTCGGCGCGAGCTGGGAGATCGACCTTTGGGGCCGCGTTCGCCGCCAGGTCGAGTCGGCGGACGCAGCGGTCGACGCCTCGGTGGAGGACTACCGCGACGTCCTGGTCGGTCTGTTCGCCGAGGTCGCGGCCAACTACGTGACGGTCCGCGAGCAGCAGGACCGGCTGCGCCTCGCCCGCGCCAACGTCGTCGGCCAGGAGAGCACCCTCCAGCTCACCGAGGACCGGTTCAACGCTGGCCTGGTATCCGGGCTCGACATCGCCCAGGCGGAGTCCGTGCTGGCCGCCACGCGGTCCCTGATCCCGGTTCTCGAACGCAACCGGGAGACCTCCCTCAACCGTCTCGCCGTGTTGCTCGGGACCACGCCGGGCGCCCTCGACGGCGAGCTCGTCGGTGGCGGAAAGATCCCCGAGGAGCCCGACGCGATCACCACCGGCCTGCCCGCCGATCTGCTCCGCCAGCGGCCCGATATCCGCGCCGCCGAGCGTCGACTGGCGTCCCAGACCGCCCGGATCGGCGTCGCCACCGCCGATCTGTACCCGCAGTTCTCGCTGACCGGTTTTCTCGGCCTTCAGGCGACCGACGCCGGCGACCTGTTCAGCTCCGACAGCGTCAACTGGTCGGTCGGGCTGCCGATCCGCTGGAAGCTCTTCGCTGGCGGCGCGGTACGGTCGCAGATCGCTGTCGAGCGGGCGCGCACCGAGCAGCTGCTCGCCGCCTACGAGCGCACGGTGCTGCTCGCCCTCGAGGAGGTCGAGGGCGCGATCATCGCCTACGAAACCGAGCTCGAGCGGCGGACGCGACTCGCCGAGTCGGTCGACGCCACACAGCGCTCGCTCGACCTCGTACTGACCCAGTACCGAGCCGGGCTCACCGACTTCCAGAACGTGCTCGACACCCAGCGCAGCCTGCGCAACCAGCAGGACGACCTCGCGGCCAGCGAAGGCCTGGTGATCAAGAACCTAATCTCGCTGTATCGCGCCCTCGGCGGCGGCTGGGACCCCGACGCCCCCGAGCCGCAGCCCTGAACCGACCGCGGCAGCAACCAGCGGCAGCGGCAGGTACAGCCAACAGCGACAAAACCCAGAGCG
>JASFPU010000261.1:0-5217 GCA_050115855.1 Holophagae bacterium | reverse complement strand
ACATCCCGCTCGGCAAGGGTCGCGGCAAGGTGTCGACCGCGGCCGCCGAGCGTGCGGCGGTCGCGACGGCCGACGCCGCGCTCGCCGACGAGGCGTTTGCCATCACGACCTCGGTCGAGAGCACCGCGCTGGCGTACTGGAATCTCGCAGCGGCGCAGGCGATCCTCGCCCTCCAGCAGAAGACCGAGGCGATCCAGGCCGACCTGCTCGACGTTGGCGAGACGCTGGTCAGAGCCGACGAGTACGCCGAGGCCGATCTCCACTTCCTCCGCGGCCGGCTCGAGCTGACCCGAGGCCGCGTCGCCGCGGCGCGGGAGGATGTGCTACGCGCGCGGATCAACCTGGCCAGGGTCATGGGTCAACAGCTCGTCACCGTCGACGAGGCGCCGCTCGCCGCCGACGAGCTGCCCCGCGTGCCGGGCGCCGACGAGCGCCTGCCGACCGTCGACGAGATGGTCGACGCGGCGCTGCAGCACCGGTTCGACATCGCGGCGCTTCGGTCGCGTCGAACCTCTGCCGAGTTGCTGGCCCGCGGCGCCAGGTTCGATCTCAAGCGGAAGGTCGACCTCCAGCTCGGGGTCGGCTACGCCGGGCTCTACGAGGGCGGCGACATCTCCAAACCCGACGACCTCGTCGAAGGCTGGTGGGAGGCGTTGTCCGACTTCTCGGCCGGGCCGAGCTACCGCCTGGGGTTGCGCTTCGAGCTGCCGTTCGGCAACCGTCTGGCCCGCGGTCTGTCGGTCCAGGCGTACGCGTTGGACCGGCAGAGCCGGATCCAACTCCGCGACCTCGAGCGGACGGTGACGAACCGGATCGATCAGCTCTCCGAGGCTTTGCTCCGGGCGACGGAGGAGGGCCGTCGGCGCGAGCAGTCGGTCGAGTTCAACCGTGAGTCACTGAGCTCGGACATCGAGATTTTCCGCGCCGGCGAGGGCAGTTCGATCGACGTCATCCTGACCCAGGAGTCGCTGGTCAACGAAGAGATCCAGCTGATCTCGGCCCGCGCCACGATCGCCGCGCTGGCGACCCAGCTGACCTTCGAGACGGGCCGCCTGGTCGATTGCAGAATCGCCGACCAGAGGGTGACGGTGATGTCGTTGAACCCACCGGGACGGTTGGCTGCGCTGCTCGCTCCACCAACCGCGGGCGACGGAGGGAGCGGGGATGGATCCGACTAAGCTCTTTCGAAAGGCGGCGCTCGAGAAGCTGTCGTCGCCGGAGCGGCTGGACGAGATGATGCAGATCATCCGTCCGTCGGGCTGGATCGCCGTGATCGCGATCGGCTGCGGTCTCGTCGCCCTGGTGGTCTGGAGCGTCGTCGGCACGATCTCGATCAAGGTCGCCGGCAAGGGAATGCTGCTCCGTGGTGGTGTGGTCTTCGACATCGCGAGCACGACCGAAGGCCGGCTCGCCGAGGTCCTGGTCAAGCCGGGCGACCACATCACCGAGGGCGAGGTGATCGCCCGGCTCGACCGTCCGGCGCTCAGGCTCAAGATCCAGAACACGCGCGAGGACCTCAACCGCCTGAGCGGGCAGGGCAGCCGCCAGAGCGCGGCCGATCGTAGCCTGCTGCGCCAGTACGAGGCCCAGGCGGCCGAGCTGCGCGACAAGATCAAGACCCAGGAGGAGATGGTCGAACGGGGCCTGCTGACCAACAGTACGCTGATGCGGACGAAGGCGGAGCTGACCGCCAACGAGCAGGCCCAGGCCCAGCTGCGATCGAAGCAGGCGGGGTCGCGGAACCAGATCGAAGATACTCGGCAGGTCCTCACCGAGCTCGAGAACGAGCTCGAGGCGACCTCGAAGGTCGTCAGCCCGTTTTCGGGCCGGATCGTCGAGGTCGCGATCGAAGCGGGCGACGTGGTCGGCGCCGGCAGCCGACTGATGACGCTCGAGTCAGAGGACGCGCCGATCACCGCGATGATCTACATCCCGGCGACCGAGGGCAAGAAGGTCCGTCCGGGGATGGAAGTCTACGTGTCGCCATCGACGGTCCGCTCCGAGGAGTACGGTTTCATGGTCGGTGAGGTCGAGAGCGCGTCGGCCTACCCGGTCACGCCCGAGGGGCTGCGCCGAGTGCTGCGCAATCAAAAGCTGATCCAGGAGCTGACCGGTGAAACCGCTCCGATCGAGGTTCGGGTCCAGCTGCTCGAGGATCCGGAGACACCGAGCGGGTTCAAGTGGTCGTCGTCCGAGGGCCCGCCGACAAAGATCTACAGCGGCACCATCTGCACCGGCAACGTGACGGTGGAGACCAAGCGGCCGATCTCGTACGTGCTGCCGCTGATGCGCAAGACGGTCGGCGTGGGTTAGACGGGCTCCCGCGATGGCTGCCGAAGAACCGCCGGTCCAGGAGACTGAGTACCCGAAAAACCTCAGGCGCCGCAAGAAGGTGCCCAGCATCCTGCAGATGGAGGCCGTCGAGTGCGGCGCCGCCGCGCTCGCCATGATCCTCGAGTACTGGGGGCTGTCGGTTCCGCTCGAGGAGCTCCGCGTCGAGTGCGGCGTCAGTCGAGACGGCAGCAAGGCGAGCAATGTCCTCAAGGCGGCGCGCAAGTACGGGCTCGAGGCCAAGGGTTACAAGTACGAGCTCGACCGGCTGTGGGACATCGAGCTTCCGGTCATCTTGTTCTGGAACTTCAACCACTTCCTGGTGCTCGAGGGGTTCAAGGGCAAGAAGGTCTTCATCGCCGACCCGGCGACCGGACCGCGCGAGATCTCGTTCGAGGAGCTCGATGCATCGTTCTCCGGCGTCGTGCTCACCTTCAAGCCGGGCCCCGAGTTCAAGAAGGGCGGCGAGCGACGCAGCATGGCGGCGGCGCTGCGCCGGCGCCTGACCGGCTCCGAGGCTGCCCTGGCGTTCGTCATCCTGTGCGGGCTGTTCCTGGTCATCCCGGGGCTCGTCATCCCGACCTTCTCGCGGATCTTCATCGACGAGTACCTGGTCGGTGGTCGCGCGAGCTTCATCCGACCTCTGCTTTTTGGCATGGCGTTGACCGCTGTGGTCAGAATGGCGCTGACCTATCTGCAGGAGTACTACCTGCTGCGCATGGAGACCAAGCTCGCCATCACCACCTCGAGCGACTTCTTCAACCACATCCTCCGCCTGCCGGTCGGCTACTTCGCACAGCGCTACGCCGGCGAGATCGGCTCGCGGGTCCAGATCAACAACAAGGTGGCGCAGGTGGTGTCCGGCAAGCTCGCGACAACGGCACTCGACAGCGTGCTGGTCGTGTTCTACGCCGCACTGATGTTCATGTACGACATCACGCTGACCCTGGTGTGCATCGCCATCGCTCTCGGCAACATCGCTGCGGTCAAGCTGGTCGCCAAGAAGCGGATCGACGCCAGCCGACGGCTGCTCCAGGAGGGCGGCAAGCTGACGGGTACCGCGATGAACGGTCTCAAGATCATCGACACCCTCAAGGCGTCCGGCTCGGAGAGCGAGTTCTTCGGCCGCTGGGCCGGCTACCAGTCGAAGGCGCTCAACGCCGAGCAGGAGCTCGGCCGGTGGTCGCAGTACGTCAGCGCCGTACCGCCGCTGGTCAGCGCGATGACGACTGCCATCATCCTGCTGCTCGGCAGCCTCAAGGTGATGGACGGTCAGCTGACAGTCGGCATGCTGGTCGCCTACCAGAGCCTGATGGCGAGCTTCACCAAGCCGCTCAACACGTTCGTCACCTTCGGCTCGACCCTGCAGGAGCTCGACGCCGACATGAATCGGCTCGACGATGTGCTGCAGTATCCGATCGATGCCGACTACCAGCGCGAGGCCGAGATGGCCGCGGTCGAGGGTGGCCAAATCAAGACCGCCGAGCAGATCAAGCTGTCCGGCGAGGTCGAGATCCGGGATCTCACGTTCGGCTTCAACCCGCTCGGCAAGCCGCTCATCGAGGACCTCAACCTCAAGATCGAACCGGGTCAGCGGGTCGCCTTCGTCGGCCCGAGCGGCAGTGGCAAGTCGACCGTGGCTCGGCTGATCGCCGGGCTGTTTCAGCCCTGGTCCGGCGGCGTCTTCTTCGACGGCCGGCCGCGTGAGGAGCTGCGGCCGAGCCTGATCCGGGATTCGCTGGCGGTTGTCGACCAGGAGATCTTCCTGTTCTCCGGCACCATCGCCGACAACATCACGATGTGGGACCCGACGATCCCGGGCCGCGCGGTGACCAGGGCGTGCCGGGATGCGAAGATCGACGGCGACATCCACGACCGGTCCGGCAAGTACAAGTCGGAGGTGACCGAGGGCGGGTCGAATTTCAGCGGCGGCCAGCGTCAGCGGCTGGAGATCGCGCGCGCGCTGGTCGGCAATCCGACCATCGTGATCCTCGACGAGGCGACGAGCGCGCTCGATCCGACCACCGAGCGGTGGGTCGACGACAGCCTGCGGCGGCGCGGCTGCACCTGCATCATTGTCGCCCACAGGCTGAGCACCATCCGTGACGCGGACCAGATCATCGTGCTCGATCGCGGCACCATCGTGCAACGTGGCACCCACGAGGAGATGAAAGAGGCACCGGGACCCTATGCGAGACTCATCCAGGAGTAGCTCCCGGCCGGCCTCGGCCGGTGTCCGGCGGACGCGATCCGCGAGCTGGAGGCTCGGTGGCTGAGCGGCGCGCGGTGCTGCGGGTGGTCCAGACCACCGACGACAGTCAGGTCGGCCGGACCTTCGATCTGGCCGACGAGGTGGTCCGGATCGGACGGGGTGACGGGGCGATCGTGCTCGCCGACCCGTCGGTGTCGCGCCGCCACGCCGAGGTCCGGCCGGTCGACGAAGGGTACGAGCTCCGAGACCTCGGCAGCTCCAACGGCACCTGGATCGGCGATGAACGGATCACCGCCCGGCGGCTCGCCGATGGCGACCAGTTCCGGCTCGGTCAGGCGGTGCTCGAATTCCACGTCGTAGCTGATGTCGCCCGTGCCCCGGTCGTCGAAGACGCGGCACCGGCGCCGGTCGAACCGAAGCCGGAGCCGACACCGACACCGGAACCGAAACCGGAACCGAAGCCGGAACCGAAGCCTGAGCCGAAACCGGAACCGAAACCGAAACCGGAACCGAAGCCAGAGCCGAGACCAGAGCCGAAACCGAAACCGGAACCGAAGCCGGAGCCGGAGCCGAAGCCGAAGCCGGAATCGAACGAGGTTCCCGCGCCCGAGCCGCTGGATGACGTGTCCGGGCTCGATCTCACCGAGATTTTCGCCCGTGAAGGTGTGGAGGTG
>JASFPU010000260.1:0-5239 GCA_050115855.1 Holophagae bacterium | reverse complement strand
CCGAGCCGCTGGCGGTCGTCGCGGCAGGCAATCGGGTGCTCGCCGAGCTCAAGGCACAGATTACGTCGTCCGAGGTCACCGAAGCGTTCGAGAACATCTACCACAAGCGCCACATCGCAGCCGGGATCCCGTCGATGTACGGCACCTACCGCGAACCCAAGTTCGACGCCATGGGCCTGCTGCTGCGGATGATGAACTTCCTCAAACCAAAGCTCGAGGCCTGCGTCGACGACTTCAACTTCCGCTACATGACACGAGAGTCGATCGCCGAGGCACACGAAATTCTGAGCGAGATGCTCGAGGGGCTGAGAATCGCCGGGCTGCGGATCCAGCACCTGTCGACCAAGCTCGACATTCTCGGCGAGGTCGTCGATCACCGGGCTCTTTCCGCCGGCCAGTACCTCAACATCTTCGACTTCATGTCCGAGGCGCTCAACGACGTCGTCGAAACCAACTACATCGCGCTCCACAACCGCAACCTCGAGCGGCTGCCCGTCACCCACGAAGGCATCGAGGATGGCGCCGACGGAGAACGGACCGCCGACCGCCGGTCAGAGGAGTTTCTGCGATCGGTCATCGCATCGACCTACTCGATCCAGGAGCTCGACCTGTTTCTCCGACGGATCTGCGTCAGCCTGCGGCGGATGACCGAGACGTTGAGCGACGACGCCTGCCGGGTGGTGCTCGGCTTCAGCCCGAACCGGCTGATCTCGTTCCTCGGCGATGCCATCGATCACCGGGAGGACCAGCTCTCTCTCGGCTACAAGGGGTACTCGCTCAAGCGCCTGAAGTGGCTCGGGATGCCGGTGCCGCCGGGCTTCGTGATCTCAACGGAGCTGTTCGACATCCAGGGTGCATTGGATTACCAGGACCTGGCCAAGGACACCCGGGAGCGGGTCGTGGCGGCCATCGAGCGTCTCGAACAGATCTCGGGGCTCGAGCTCGACAACCCCGAGCGGCCGCTCGTGATGTCGGTGCGATCGGGCTCGGCCTTCTCCATGCCCGGCATGATGGACACCATCCTCAATGTCGGGCTGAACGCGCGTCTGCTCGAAGCGATGGACGACGGTGGCGAACGCGCCTGGGGCGCGTGGGACTGCTACCGCCGATACCTCCAGAACGTCGCGATGTCCTGCGGCGCCGACCGTGATCTGTTCGACGCCATCATGATCCGCCACAAGGGCCTGCACGGGGTCGAGAGGAAGCTCCAGTTCAGCGCGGCCCAGATGCGGGAGATGGCGTTCGAGTACCGCGAGCTCGGGGAGCAACAGGGCGTCGAGTTCGTCGACGAGCCCGTCGAGCAGCTGATGCAGGCGGTCTATCTGGTGCTCAACTCATGGAACTCGGAGCCCGCCCGTCTGTTCCGTCGCCAGCTCGGGTTGGCCGACGGTTGGGGTACCGCGGTCATCGTCCAGCGGATGATCTACGGCAACATGAACCGGGAGTCGGGTTCCGGCGTCGCGTTCACCACCAATCCCCGGTCGTCGACCACGACGATCGGGCTGTTCGGCGACTTCACGCGGTGCTCGCAGGGCGAGGACGTGGTCGCCGGGCTGGTGTCCCCGTCGCCGATCAGTGAGCGCCAACGCAAGGAGTACGTGCCGCAGGTCGAAGGTTCGCTTGAGACCGAGTTCCCCGAGATCTACGGCGCGATTCGCAAGATCGCGTTCGAGCTGATCAACGAGCACGGGTACGAACACCAGGAGCTCGAGTTTACCTTCGAGTCCGCCGGAGCGGACGGCTTGTATCTGCTCCAGACCAGGCCGTTGCGCCACACCCGCAGCGGGGGACGGCGGATCTTCGCCAACCAGGATGAGCTCCGGGAGCATCTGCTGGGTTCCGGCATCGGGGTCAGCGGTGGCGCCATGACGGGCCGCGTGGCGTTCACCGCGGGCGACGTCGAGACTCTGCGCACGAATCGGCCGGACGAGAACGTCATTCTGCTTCGGCCCGACACGGTGCCGGAGGACATCGGCGTGGTGCTGTCGGTGGACGGCCTTCTGACCGCCCGAGGCGGGTTCACGTCGCACGCGGCAGTGACCGCCAAACGACTCGGCAAGTGCTGCATCGTCAACTGCACGAATCTGGTTGTGGACATGTCGAATCACATGGCACGGATCGGCACTCGGGCGCTGCTCGCCGGCGACCCGATCTCGATCGACGGCTACACGGGTCAGGTGTGGGCCGGTGAGCACGAGATCGCGGGCTCTCGGGAGCCGGTTCGGCTGGTCTGATCACGGACGACGAGCGAAGGGGGAGGCCATGGCAACGAACGGAGCGGACGGGGTCCTCGGCATCAACGGTCTCGGACGGATCGGCAAGCTCACCCTGTGGCACGAGGCCGCCAACCAGCGGTTCGAGCGCGTGGTGGTCAACACTGGGCGCCAGGTCGGCAAGGGACTCGACGCCATCGTCCGCTACCTGTCTTCGGACAGCACCTACGGCAGCCTGGGTCGGTATCTGTTCGGTCACAACGGGCCGTGGCGCTGTATCGAGATCGTCGACCCCGACCGGCAGCTGCTGTCGATCAACGACGTCGAGGTTCAGGTGCTGACCGAGCACCGCAACCCTAAGGACATCGGCTGGGCCGACCACGGCGTCAAGATCGTCATCGACACGACGGGCAGGTTCCGCGACCCGACGCTGCCCGCCGGCCACCCGGGCGGCAGCATTCAGGGCCACCTGGAGGCTGGAGCGCAGCTCGTTCTTGTCAGCGCGGCGTTCAAGATGACCGACAAGTCGGCGAGGATCCCGGACGACGCGGCCATGCTGATCTACGGCATCAACCAGGACGCCTTCGACCCACGCGCCCACTGCATGGTCTCCGCGGCGTCGTGCACCACGACCGCCCTCGCACACATGATGCTGCCGCTGCTCGACCACGAGCTGACCCACACCATGCTCACCGCCTCGATGTCCACCGTGCACGCCTCGACCAATTCACAGAGCGTGCTCGACTCGGTTCCCAAGACCGGGGCCAAAGACCTCCGGAAGAACCGTTCGATTTTCAACAACATCATCCTGACCTCGACCAATGCCGCCGCGGCCCTCGAGCACGTCATGCCGGAGATCGCCACCATCGGATTCCTGGCGGACTCGGTCCGGGTGCCGCTCAACACGACGTCGTTGATCATTCTCAACTGCACTTTCCAGTCCAAGCTCGACGAGTACGGCAATGCGCTGATCAATCGCACGTCGGTCAACGAGATCTACGCCGACTACGCCAAGGCGCCCGATTCGGGTGTGCTGTTCACCGAGGAGCAGAGCGTGTCGTCGGACATGATCGGCGAGCCATACGCGGTCATCATCGAGGGCTCCGAGACCCACGCACGAACCGGGTTCACGCGGGTCAATCTGGCCGAGCTGGGCCTGACCGAGCTCGATCCCGAGCACCTCCAGGTCGAGGTGCCGGTGACCCATCTCAAGGTGTTCGGCTGGTACGACAACGAGCTCGGCTCGTACACCAGGCGGATGAGCCAGCTTTGCCACTACATGGCGGACCGGCTCGGCTAGCGCCGAGTCGAGGGCAGATCCTGGATATCAGATATTTGACGTTAGATGTTAGATGTTGAGAGAGCTGCTCTTATCACGACCGATAGGGTGGGAGAATCCAACATCCAACATCCAGTATCGATTGATGCGCTACCCGAACAGGAGGAACCAACCGACGGTGAAGATCGCGGCGTCGGCCAGCACGTGGCTGACCCACGCGGGCCAGATCGAACGGGTGCGCCGGTACAGCGCGGCCCACAGCGCACCGCCGAGGAACACCCCGAGTGATGCGACGGTCGTGAGTCCCCAGGGAAGGTAGGTGCTCAGAGCGATGACGTGGTGGACAGTGAAGATCGTCGCCGAAGCGAGGACGGCGAGAGCCGGTCGCATCAGGCGCTCGCACCTGGTGAGCACGAACCAGCGGTACACGTACTCCTCCATGAGGGAGTTGCCGAACGTCCAGCCTGCAGCGGCGAGCAGATACCCGTGCCGGGTGCCGAGGCCCATGGTGTCGACCACGCCCGCGAGCGCGGTCACGTCCACGCGAAAGACCCCGGCCTCGATCGCCGTGAGACCGATGACCGCGGCGGCCGCGAGACCGGTGACGAGCCCGACAGCGAGAGCGCCCCGGTCGGTTGGGGACCACGACAGCGGCTGCCGTTCGACCAACAGGTGCCAGCCCGCGGGAGCGACGATCAGCCAGATCTTCGCAGCCAGGAAGAGGGTCTGTCCGGTCGGACCCGGGGCGACGATCATCGCCGCGGCCACCGCGAGGCTCGGAACCGGCGCCACCATGACGAGTGCCACCAGTGCGCGGCGGCGTGCTTCGCCCCCTTCGAAGCCTGAAGTCACAGCTCGGGGATGCCGAGGATGATGTTCGGATCCGGGCATAATGCGAGCCACCGCTGCCGCTCCGAAGGAGCCGCGACCCCGGGGAAGTCGCCGGACCGTCCGAGCAGGTCGGCGATCAACTGAAAGTGGAGATGGGGTGGCCACCCGCCGTTCTCCTCGACAGCGCCGACGGCGGCGAACGACTCACCGCCGACCAGCTCGCGGCCGATCTCGAGCCGATCCACGAGCTCTCGGCCGAGGTGACCGTACAACGTCCAGAACCGACGGCCGTCGAGCTCGTGCTCCAGAATCACGGTCGGTCCATAGTCGCCGAGGCCGGCGTTGTCGGCCACCGAGTGGACCCGGGCGTCGAGCGGCGCGACGACCTCGGTGCCTTCGACGACGAAGAGGTCGACGCCCAGGTGCACGCTCCGCCGCTCCTGCTCTCCGTCGAACAGCGGCGAGTGACGGTAGATCATCCGATCCTCGGCGTATCGGCCGACCCCGACCGGGAGCTCGGCGTCGCCGATGCGCCCGAACAGCCGCTCGGTAAATCCGGCGACGTCGTTGATGTCGATCTGCGCGAAGTCCGGGCTGCTGTCGGTGAAATCGAAGACCACGGCGCCACCGGTGCGAAGGTCGAACGGGATCACCGGCCGGAATCGGTGGCGGTTGACGGCGAGAAGCGCAACGAGATCGTCGGCGTGTGGCACCACGCCATTGTAAGGGAGCTGTTGCCGCTCCCGTCGACATCGGCCTTCTGGCTCGCCCCCGCCTGACGGCGGGCTCGACCCAGCGTCACCCGGGCAGCGTGGTCGTACGAAAGCAGCCGGGACATGACTGACCACGCTGCCCGGGCGCCGGCGGCCTTTTTCGGGTCCGGGGCTCGTCGAGGTTCGGGACGCCCATTTGAGAA
>JASFPU010000259.1:0-5244 GCA_050115855.1 Holophagae bacterium | reverse complement strand
CCCGTTCCGCTCGGGCAGCGGGAAGTCGAAGTCGCCGGTCCAACCGGTGTGCTTGAGGATGCCCTCGCGGACCTGGTTGGTCAGGTTGAGACCGGGATGCTCATAGCGCCACTCGAGCAGGTCGACAACCCGGACGGACTGGTAGTTGTGCTTGAACGCTCCCGCCGCGGCGACCACCTCGTCCGGCAGACGGAGCTCCGGGCTGCGGCCGCGCAGGATCTCGTCGAGCACCTTCTCGCCGGTGTGGCCGAATGCGGTGTGACCGAGATCGTGGCCGAGGGCTACGGCCTCGGTGAGATCCTCGTTGAGGCCCAGGGCGCGGGCGATGCTGCGCGCGAGCTGAGACACCTCGAGAGTGTGCGTGAGACGGGTGCGCGGATGGTCGCCGATGTGCGGCACGAAGACCTGGGTCTTGTGTTTGAGGCGACGAAACGCTCGCGCGTGCAGGATGCGGTCGCGGTCGCGCTGGAAGTCCGGCCGCGAGCTCGTCGACTGCCGGTCGGCGCTGAGCAGCCGCACCGCCTCGGTCGACCGGACGGCCCACGGCGCGAGCCGACGTGCCTCCTCGGCCTCGAGCTCGGCACGACCACGGACGATCGGTGGCGTCATCGCACGACTCCCTCCCGTTCGACCTCGATGAGCCGGCCGACCAGTCTCAGGCTGCCGGCCGCTACGACCGGGTCGGGCAGCGAATCGAGCGCTGCCACCGGGTCGGGGATCACCCGCGCGGCGCCGAAGGCGGCCGCCATCCGGTCGACGCCCATGGCCCGGTCGTCGTCCAGGGCGCAGATCACGACCGAGGCGACGACCGGCTCGAGGGCCGCGGCCATCGCCTCGACATCCTTGTCGGCCAGACACGAGAACAGCAGGTGCCGGCGTCGACGGCGAGCGGCGAGGTGTACCGCCAGAGCGCGGGCGCCGTCGGCGTTGTGGGCGCCGTCGAGCAGGACGCAACGGCCCCGGATCTCGTGTTCGGACAGCCGACCGGGCCAACGCAGCTCGCGCAGGGCGCCGACGATGCGCTCGGGCTCGAGACGCGGCGACCACCCGGCCGCCTCGACCGCGCGCGCCAGCGCCAGGGCGAGGTGGAGGTTCGCCACCTGGTGATCGCCGGCGAGCGGGCGGCCGAGCTGAAACCGGACGTCGTCCCAGGCGGCTTCGACTCGGCCGCTGCCGGTCGCGGTGAGCTCGACGAACCGAGCCGCGGCGATCGCCTGCGGTGCGCCGAGCTCCGGCACCAGCGCGGGATCGAGCCCGGGCCCGAGCACCGCGCGATCCGCCGCAGCGAGCGCCGCCCCCTTGTCGCGCGCCCGCGCGCTGGGATCTTCGCCGAGCCACGACGCATGGTCGGTGCCGACGTTCGTGATGCCTGCGATCGCGCTGCCGGCGGCCCGGGTCGCATCCCAGCTGCCGCCCATTCCCGCCTCGAGCACGGCGACGTCGACGCCCGCCTCGGCGAAGACCAGGAAGGCCGCGGCGGTGACGGTTTCGAAAAAGGTCAGGTCGGGGAAGCGCGCGAGCCGCTCGAGACACCGGCCGAGGTGCGTCGTCCCGACCGCCGCTCCCGACACCCGGATCCGTTCCGTGACCGACACCAGGTGCGGGGACGTCGTCAGACCGGTCCGAAGACCGTGGCCGCGCAGCACCGCGTCGAGCATGACGGCGGTCGAGCCCTTGCCATTGGTGCCGACGATCAGCACCGATGGATATGCCAACTGGGGGTCACCCAGATCCGCGAGGGCCCGACGCAGTCCGTCGAGCGACGGCCGGATGCGTCCGGGGCGTCGATCGCTCAGGGTCAGCGGAAGTAGGTCAGGCATCGGGCGACGGTGGACTTCAGCTCGTGCCGCGCCACCACCAGATCGAGCATGCCGTGGTCGAGCAGGAACTCCGAGCGTTGGAAGCCGTCGGGCAGCTTCTGTCGGATGGTCTGCTCGATCACTCTCGGGCCGGCGAACCCGATGAGCGCCCCGGGCTCGGCGATGTTGACATCGCCGAGCATCGCGTAGCTCGCCGTCACGCCGCCGGTCGTCGGGTCGGTGAGAATCGAGATGTAGGGCAGTCGAAGGTCACGCATCCGCGCCAGGCCGGCCGAGATCTTCGCCATCTGCATGAGCGACAGGATGCCCTCCTGCATGCGCGCCCCACCCGACGCGGAGACCACGATCAAAGGCAGCTTCTTGTCGAGGCAGCGTTCGATCGCCCGGGTGATCTTCTCGCCGACCGCCGAGCCCATCGATCCGCCCATGAAGCCGTACTCCATCGCCGCGATCACGACGGTCCGTCGTTCGATGTCGCCCTGGGCCACCACCACGCCGTCGGACGACGGGAACGCCCGGTTGTAGACCCGGAGGCGCTCTTTGTACGGCTTGGAGTCGGTGAAATCGAGCGGATCGGCGGAGCGGACACGACCGAAGAGCCTCTTGTACCGCTGGTTGTCGAACATCAGATCGAGACGCCGGCCGGCACTGATCCGGAAGTGGTAGTGACAGCGTGGGCAGACGTCCTGGTTCCCCGACACCTCGCGGTGGTAGAGGATCTCACGACAGGCGTCGCACTTGATCCACAGCCCCTTGGGAACGCCTTCGGTCTGCGCCATGCGTCTGCTCACCCTCCGATTCGGTACTGCGATGGCCGTCGATTTCGACCCCCGAGCCCGGTGTGGCGCGGTCTGCGGTCGTCAGCCGGGCCGACCGCCATCCGAGCCTCCACCGCGGTCTGATCCGCCGATCGAGTCGGGACGGTGACGGTCAGTCCTCGGTCTCCTCGTCGTCGAGCTCGTTGGGCTCACCGAGCATCCGGCAGGCGGCATCGTACATCTGGCGGGCGGCCTCCGCGCCTTCCTTCAGGCCCTGGATGCGCTCGCGCACCTTGGCGAGCTCGGCCTCGATCTGGCCGTTGAACTCCTCGTACTCCACCTTTGTCCTCTGGCGTGCTTCCTCGTAGAACGTGCGCTGCTCGTCGGTCAGGTTGGATGCCATCTCTCCTCCACTTCAATTCAACGTGAGATTGACCTTGATTCGGACCCAGACCCGGACCTTGACGCCGTGCTTGGTCGCCGGACGGTAGCGCCACTGGCGCACCGCGTCCTCGGTCGCCTTCTCGAAGCCGGCGCCGGTCTGCGTGACCTCGACGATCTGAACATCCTCGACGCGCCCGTCGGTGCCGATCAGCAGTCGCGCCACGACCTCGCCGTCGATGCCGGCCCGGCGAGCGATCGGCGGGTACTTTGGATTGACCTGGTGGATCAGTACCGGTGCCACGACGCCGGGTCCCGGCTCGACGATGTCGCCCTCGTGCACGACCGGTGTCGGCGTGAAGGGAATCGGTGTCGCGGTCGGTGGGATCCGGGTCGGGGTCGGGGGTCGTCGGGTCGGAGTCTGGGTCGGGGTCGGCGTCTCGGTCGGGGTCTCGGTGGGGGTCGCCGTCGGCGGCAGCGGCGTCGGGGTCGGGAACTCCTTCTCCAGCCGATCACGGAGCTCCTGCTCCTGCTTGGCCATCTCGGCCGCCGCCACTTCGCGGGCCCGTTCCATCAGCTCATCCTCGCTCATCAGCGCCTCGTCGGCCGTCGGCTCGGGAGTCGGCGTCCTGACCCACGGCACCGCGGTCGGTGGCGGCGGTGCGGCGGCAGGCCCACCGTCGCCGGCACCGGGCCCCAGGAAGAACCACCATCCGGCGACCCCGGCGGCCACCACGATGACCGCCACCAGCCAGGGCCAGAGCGCCCGACGTTTGTCGGACTCGTCGTCGGCCTCGGCCTCGGCGACCGGCGTGTCGACGGGCGGCGGCACGATCGGCGGTTCGGCCTCACCACGGTCGGTGACCGCCGGCGGTGGAGCGCCGTCCTCGTCGTCCGGACCGACGACCGGTGCCACCCGGGGTGCGGGCGGGTATTCGGTGATCGCCAGGCCGTGCTCGAGCTCGTGGATGAATTGGACCAGCGCGGCGGTGTCGGGCGCCCAGCCGTGCTCCTTGAGCACCGCCTCGCAGTCACGCTGCAGGTCGAGCGCTGACTGGTAGCGGTCGGCGCGGTCCGAACCGAGTGCTGTGAGCACGATCCGGTCGACCGCCGTGGGAATACCGGGCACGACGGTCGACGGCGCCTCGACGTCGGGGTTCCGCACCTGCTCGAGGATCGACAGCTCGGAGTCGCCGGCGAAGACCTTGTGCGCGGTCAGCATCTCGTACAGCACCAACCCGAGGGAGAAGACGTCCGACCGGTGGTCGATGTCCTTGCCCCAGGCCTGCTCCGGCGACATGTACTGGAGCTTGCCCTTGAGCGCGCCGGCGCGGGTGTGGGACGCCTTGGAGGCGGCCTTGGCGATGCCGAAGTCGCACAGCTTGATCTCGCCGTCGGACGAAATGAGCACGTTCTGCGGCGAGACGTCCCGGTGGACGAGACCCAGGTCGCGGTTGTCGAAGTCGCGCTTTTTGTGGGCGTAGTCGAGGGCGCCGGCGAGCAGGATCGTGACCGAGAGGGCGACCGGAACCGGCATCCGGACATCGCGCTCGCGGCATCTGTCGAGGATCGACCGCAGGTCGCGGCCCTCGATGTACTCCATCGCGATGAAGTGGGAGGTGTCGATCTTGCCCAGGTCGTAGATGTGGATGATGTTCGGGTGGTTGAGCTGAGCGGCGAGCTTGGCCTCGTCGACGAACATCCTGACGAACTCCTCGTTGCTCGTCAGGTGGGGCATGATGCGTTTGATGGCGACCGTTTTCTGGAAGCCCTCGAGGCCGAGCATCCGCGCCTTGTAGACCTCGGCCATGCCGCCGGTCGCGATGTGCTCCTCGAGGACGTACTGGCCGAAGGTGGTGCCCGCCGGCGCCGGTGCCGTTCGCGCGCGGTCGCTCGCGGCCGGCTCGGCCTGTGGCGCCTCGGCGGACGGCGCTTCGGCGGCCGGGGGCTCGGCGGCCGGGGGCTCGGCGGTCGGGGGCTCGGCGACCGGCGGCCGGCCCGCGGCCGACGGGCTCGGCTTCCGGGTCGACTTGGACGCCGACGTGATCTCGAGACCGGCCAGCGTCTCGGACAGCATGGCGTCGACGTCGGTGTCGCTCGGCCGCTTCCTGCGCGGCGGCTCTCGGTCGGCGCCGAGCACCTCGGCGAGCGGGTCGTCATCCGTCGGCGGGGCGCCGCCGGGCGCCGCCGTCGCGCCGCGGCCGGGGCGATCGGCGCCCTTGCCCTCGACGTCGGACAGGATGTCACGGAACAGGTCGTCAGAGCTGAATGACGTGCCACCGTCG
>JASFPU010000258.1:0-5248 GCA_050115855.1 Holophagae bacterium | reverse complement strand
GCTACATCACCGGCGCGGTGGCCCAACCCGCGTCGCCATCGACCTTCACGACGCCGTCGCTCGGGCTCGACCTCGTCATCCTCGACCCCGATGGCCGGCCGGTGTCCGACGGTGAGGAGGGCGAGGTGTTTCTCGTGCCGCCGTCGATCGGCCTGTCCCAGACCCTGCTCAACCGCGACCACGACGAGGTGTACCACCACGACTGCCCGACCGGACCCGAGGGTGAGGTTCTCCGTCGTCACGGCGACCAGCTCGCCCGTCTCCCCGGCGGCTTTTTCCGTGCCCAGGGCCGCGCCGACGACACCATGAACCTGGGCGGCATCAAGGTCTCGTCGCTCGAGCTCGAACGGGTCGTCGACCGCCACCCGGCGGTCGGCGAGTCGGCGGCCGTCGCGGTCCAGCCCGGCGGCGAGGGCGCCGAGCAGCTCGTGGTCTTCGTCGTACCCGCGACCGAGCTCGATCGCGACGAGCTGCTCGCCGAGCTGCGCCACCGGGTCAAGTCAGAGCTCAACCCGCTGTTCAAAATCTACGACCTCGTCGTCGCCGACGCGCTCCCCCGCACCGCGTCCAACAAGCTCATGCGCCGCACCCTCCGAGCTGACTACCGCGGCTGACCGCGGGCTTCCTCATCATCCCTGTTCCTCTCCTCGATCGACCAATGAACAGCATCAATGGCGGCGTGAGCAACAGGGTCGGGGACGAGGCCCGGTCAGGGCCAACCGATGGTGATGTGCACGCCCGATCCGATGGTGCAAACCAGTTTGAAACACAAAGGACACAAAGAGCCACAAAGCGACCACGAAGCACCGTGCCATCAACCCCGACTCCCTGCAACTCCCGGGTCCGGCCGTTCGATTCGGCAATACGATGGGTCGAATGCGGACCTTTGTGGTTCCTTCGTGGGCCTTTGTGTTTCTTTGTGTTTCAGTCGCGGATACTGACGGGCTTGAGAGCAATCTCGAAGACCCCAACTCCGATCACTCAAGGCAGGTTATGCTCGCTCCGTGGAGCTTACCGAGCTGATGACACCGCGTGCGCTGGTCGATCTCGACCGGGTCGAGGCGAACGCCGCGGCGATGGCCGAGCGGGCGCATCGGTTCGGCGTGCGCTTGCGGCCGCACGTCAAGACCCACAAGTGCCTCGAGGCGGCACGGATCCAGACCGCCGGTCACTTCGGCGGAATCACGGTGTCGACGCTGGCCGAGGCGCGAGGCTTCGCCGGCGCCGGGTTCACCGACATCACCTACGCAGTCCCGATCGCGCCGAGCAGGCTCGCTGAAGCCGTCGAGATCAACGGCCGGATCGACCGGCTCGCGGTGCTCGTCGACCACATCGTGACGATCCGGGCGATCGAGGAGGCCGCGCGAGCGCACTCGGTCGTGCTGCCGGTCTGGCTCAAGCTGGACTGCGGGCTGCATCGGGCCGGAGTCGACCCGGCGAGCGAGCAGGCGGTCGCACTCGCCGGCCGGCTCGCCCGGTCGCGTGAGATTGACTTCCGCGGCGTGCTGACTCATGCCGGCCAGGCGTACGCCGCAAACAACCGCGACCAGGCCGCCGCCGTTGCCAGCGATGAGGTTGCCGTTGCGCGCACCTTCGTCGACCAGCTCACCGAGGAGGGGATCGTCGCTCCGGAGATCAGCGTCGGCTCGACGCCAACCATCGTCGCGGCCGAACACCTCGACGGCGTCGACGAGGTCCGGCCGGGCAACTACCTCTTCTTCGACGCCTTCCAGGCCGACATCGGCAGCTGCGACCTCACCGACGTCGCGTTCTCGGTGCTCGCCACGGTGATCAGCGCATTTCCCGAGCAGCAGCGAGCCGTGATCGACGCGGGTGCCCTGGCGCTCAGCAAGGACCCGGGTCCGACCCACGTCGATCCCGACTGCGGCTTCGGCCGGATCGTCGCAGTTGACGACCAGCACCCGCTGCCCGGTCTTCGGCTGACCTCACTGTCCCAGGAGCATGGCGTGGTCGAGGGGCCCGGCGTCGCGGCCCTCGGTCCGGGAACCCGGCTTCGCGTCCTGCCCAACCACAGCTGTCTCGCTGCGGCCTGCTTCGATCGATACCACGTCCTCCGCGGTGTCGAGATCATCGACGAGTGGCGGCCGATTCGAGGCTGGTAGACCCCCGATCGCGGGTCAACCGACATCAGTCAACATGCGGCTTGGTCGGATCGGACCGCCGCTGTCGTGTGTCCGCTTTCGCAGCGCGCTTCGACTCGAGCAGCTCCACGGTCGCCTTCGGGTCGAGCAGGAGGAAGTTCTCATCGCCATCGCGTGGCGTCGCACCCTCATCGATGAGCTCGATGATCGCCTGCGGCGTCATATCCGGCTCGACCGCGAGGATCTTGGCCGCCAGGTTGACCACCGCCGGCGACGCCATCGACGTCCCCGAAGCCGCCATCCGATCGCCGCCCGGCACGTAGCTTTCAACCTCGAACCCGTTGGCGTACAGCCGGACGTTGCGGCCCTGGCTGGTGAAGGAGGTCGGGTCGCCGGCCTGGTCGACGGCGCCGACCACGAGCAGGTTGGGCAGCTCGAAGCTCGGCGGGATCATCTTGTCGAACTCGACATCGTTATCCGAGTTGCCGGCTGCCGTCACGAACAGGATGCTCTGCGCGTCGCGCATCGCGTCGTGAAGACCATCGGACAGGATGTCGAAGATCTTCCGGGTCAGCTCGGCCCGGTCCTCGGGTGTCTCTCCGACTCCGTTCGCCTCGAGCATGGACTCGATCTCTTTGAGCGACCAACCCCAGCTCATGTTGACCACCCGGACGCCGTGGCGAACGAAGTATCGGATCGTGAGCTCGTACGACGACGCCAGACGTTTGGCGATTTCGATGGTCAACGGCTTTGGCGGGTTGTGGTAGTCGAAGCTCAGGCGCGCCACCATGACCCGGGCGAGCGGGTTGCCATCGACGGCGATCCCGGCAACGTGGGTGCCGTGCATGTACAACACCGCGAACTGGAGCTGCTCGAGAAAGTCGTTGAACTGGTCGGGCTCGATGGCGGCCAGATGCCGTTTGAGCTCGGACGCCTCCTCGCTGTCGATGGACGAGGTCAGATCCATGAACCCCTTGGTGTACTTCATCGCGTCGTCGACACGCCCCTGCATGTCGCCCAACGGGTGAAGCAGCAGTGGTGACTGGTTGCCGTCCATGTCGAAGGCGATGCCGTTGACGTCGTCGATGAAGCCGTTGCGGTCGCTGTCCTCGCCGTCGACCCTCTCGTCCGGGTTGACCCACAGCTGGCCCTCGAACAGCGACACGTCGGTCCCCGAATCCCAGATGCCGATGGTGACCGGCTTCGTGCCCTCGTCGGGACCCAGGATGTACTCGCGGGTCAGCCAGATGTTCGGTTTGTCTTTCTTGTTGGCGGCGATGAACCGGCTGTAGACGGCCACCACCTCCGGTTTGAGCGGCACGGTCGTGGTGAGCGCATAGCGGAGCGCGACCACGGTCGGCACCAGATCCGAGCTGATCTCGCCACTCGCGGCCACCGCGGGATCCACCTGGCTCTTCGCGAGTCCGAGAACGTAGCCTTCTGAGAGAATCTCGGAGCGGCCCTTCGCCTCCTTGACCTCGTCCTGGACGACGTCCCACGGCAGCGTCCCGACCGCCGCATCGAACTGAGCTTCGAAGGCGTCCGCGAACGCCTCGAGGTCGGTCGCCGGATCGGCCTTCTGGCGAGCCGCCACCCAGGCCGAGGCGAACAGACCGGTCATCAGCTTGCCGGCCTCCTTGTCCTCGAGATCGCGGATCTGCTCGTACCGCGCGAGGGCGGAGTCGGAGTCCCCGGCCAGCATGTCGAGCCGGGCGAGCACGCGGTAGTAGCCCTGGAGCGTCGCGGCATCATCGATCTCGTACTCCTCGAGCACGCCTTCGATGTCGGCCCGGACCTTGGCGGCGAACTCGGAGAACCTCTCGTCGGAGGTGATGAGATCGACGACCGACCCTTCCACCGGGTAGGCGAAGCGGGGCAGCTCGTCGAGGTTGGTGACCCTCGTCTTGGCGGCGACCGACGGTGTGAACCCGCCGACGACCACGACCAGGGCGAGGCACGCGATGACAGGGCGAATGCGATGACGGATGGTCATGGATCGAGTCCTCCTCACCTGATGGTGTACGTCATCCAGCGGTCTCCGGTTTTCGCGGCGCCGCGCCGCCGGAGCCCGGCAGGAGTGGTATTCTACCCGACGTGAGAAGGGTGTAATCAAGGCGATCATGGCTCACAAGAAAGTTGCGTATGACGAACAGGCGATCCAGACGCTCGACGCGCTCGAGCACATCCGACTCCGCACCGGAATGTACATCGGTCGCATCGGCGACGGCTCCAACCCGGCCGACGGGATCTACGTCATGCTCAAGGAGGTCATCGACAACGCGGTCGACGAGTTCATCATGGGCCAGGGCAAGCGGATCGTCATCAGCCGGGACGGACCGGAGGTGTCCGTGCGCGACTTCGGCCGCGGCATCCCGCTCGGCAAGGTGGTCGACTGCGTGTCGAAGATCAACACCGGCGGCAAGTACAACGACGACGTCTTCCAGTTCTCGGTCGGGCTCAACGGCGTCGGCAACAAGGCGGTCAATGCTCTGTCGTCGGAGTTCGAGGTCACCAGCTTCCGCGACGGCAAGTTCAAGCGTGCGCGTTTCGAGCGTGGCAAGAAAAAGGACGAGAAGGGCGGCAAGGAACGCACAGAGAAGCCCGGCACGCTGATTCGGTTCGTCCCCGACCCCGAGATCTTCGGCGACTTCGAGTGGCGTGAGGAGTACCTCGAGCACCGCCTGCGCTACTACGCCTTCCTCAACAGCGGGTTGACCCTCGACTACAACGGTCAGAAGTTCACGTCGAAGAACGGGCTCGCCGACCTGCTGGCCTACGAGCTCGGCGGCGAGCCGGCGCTGTACGAGCCGATGCACTGCCAGCTCGACCGGCTCGAGTTCGCCTTCTCCCATACCCACGCCTACGGTGAGAACTACTTCAGCTTCGTCAACGGCCAGTACACCAACGACGGCGGCACCCACCAGAGCGCGTTCCGCGAGGGTATCCTCAAAGGTGTCAACGAGTTCGCTAAAAACGGATTCGCCGGCGAGGATGTCCGCGACGGGTTGGTCGGCGCGGTGGCGGTCAAGGTCCAGGACCCGGTCTTCGAGTCTCAGACCAAGAACAAGCTCGGTTCGACCGAGATCCGTTCCTGGGTGGTCAACGAAGTCAAGGAGCAGGTCGTCCTCTGGCTGCACAGAAACAAG
>JASFPU010000257.1:0-5250 GCA_050115855.1 Holophagae bacterium | reverse complement strand
GACGATCCGTCGGGCGAGCGTGAGCGATCGTCAAAGCTCGGCCCGCTCTTCAAGGGTCTGCGCGACATGGCGCGCGAGCAACCGGTCATGCCGGTGCGGCTCGAACGCTCGACGGGCGGTGTCACGATCGAGCTCGCGCCTGATCGGACGCGGGATGTCGTGGCGCTGTCCGCCGCGCTGGTTCGGATCCCGTCGGTCACCAACTGTCCCGACGAGCGCCTCGACCAGGTCGGGATCTGCGCCCGCTTCATCGCCGGCTGGCTGCGCGAGGCCGGTCTCGACGTCCGGCTGTTCGACGACGCACGCTACCCGTCGTTGGTGGCTGGATTCCCCGGTCGTCTGCTGGCGCCGATCACCCTCAGCGGTCATTTCGACGTCGTGCCGCCCGAGCCGGACGACTCGCAGTTCGAGCCGCGGATCGACGGCGACTACCTGTGGGGACGGGGTGCGGCAGACATGAAGACCGTGGTCGCCAGCATGATGATCTGGATGCGGCAGGCGGTCGTGCAGGGCCCGCCGTACCCACCGCTCAACCTGGTGCTCGTGGGCAACGAGGAGAACGGGGAGAGCGAGCCGTGGGGGACACCGCACCTGCTCGCCGAGCTGGAGGGCAGCGAGGGCTGGGCGCCGGAGATCCTGGTCGTCGGGGAGCGGACAGGTGAGCAGGGCGACGAGCTGTTCGGCGCGGTGTGTCCGGAGAGCCGCGGGGTCGCTCGGCTCAGGTTCATCGCGACCGGTGCGCGAGGCCACACCGGCACCGGCGCGGTTCCGGTCGACCTGCTCGACCGCCTCATCGAGCTCAAGCGAGTCCTGACTTCGGTGTTTCACCGCCACCTCACGCTGTCGAGCCTCGACGGTTGGGAGTCGGCGGCCCGGTTTCCGTTCCTCAACGTGGGCCAGACCGGGGTCTACAACATCACCGCCGGCGAGGGCGTGCTCGGCCTCGAGATTCGGCCGATCCCGAGTGACGACCTCGACGGCATGCGGCGGGAGATAACCGAGCTGTGCCGCGAGCTCGACATCCGTCTCGAGGTCGAGGTGATGGAGCCCGGTGTTGCCTGTCCCGCGGACAACCCCCACCTCGAGCAACTGATCGCCGCGGTCGGCCAGGTGTCGGGTCGGCCGCCGGTGATCGGCCGCAAGAAGCCGGGCTCGTCGGCGCGTTTCGCGCCGGGCGGCAACGCCGTCGTCTGGGGCCAGACCGGGATCGGGCCGCACGCCCGCGACGAGCGGCACTTCATCCCGTCCATCGAGCCCTACCTGAACGTGCTCGACGAGTTCGCGCGACGTTGCGACTGACGAACCGTCCGGTTGTCAGTCGCCGTCGAAGAACCCGCCGATGCCGCCCATCTTGCCGAGCACCGAGCCCTCACCGCGGTCGCGGCCGCCGCCCTGGGGCGCCGACTGCCAGACCCGGCCGGCGAGCCGACTGAACGGCAGCGACTGGAGCCAGACCTTACCCGGACCGCGCAGCTGGGCAAAGAAGAAGCCCTCGCCGCCGAAGATCGCCGACTTGACGCCGCCGACAAACTGGACGTCGTAGCTCACACCGGGCTCGAGGGCGACCAGACAGCCGGTGTCGACCCGGAGCTGCTGGCCGGCGGTGAGCTCGCGCTCGACGATGGTGCCGCCGGCGTGGATGAAGGCGAGCCCGTCACCCTCCAGCTTCTGCATGATGAAGCCCTCGCCGCCGAACAGACCGGTGCCGATCTTCTTCTGAAAGGCGATGCCGACCCGGACGCCCTTGGCAGCGCACAAGAACGCGTCCTTCTGGCAGATCAACGTCCCGCCCACCTCGGCCAGGTCGACCGGAATGATCTTGCCGGGATACGGCGACGCAAAGGCGCAGCGCGCCTTGCCGCTACCCTGGTGGGTGAACACCGTCATGAACAGGCTCTCTCCGGTGAGCAGCCGTTTGCCGGCGCCGACCAGCTTGTCCATGAAACCGCCATCCTGGCCACCGCCGTCGCCGAAGATCGTGTTCATCTGGATGCCGTCTTCCATGTACATCATGCCGCCGGCCTCGGCGACGACGCTCTCGCCGGGGTCGAGCTCGACCTCGACGAACTGCATCTCATTGCCGAAGATCTCGTAGTCGACCTCGTCGGCGACCGATCCGCGAGGTGCGGGGGGCGGCGGCGCCGGAGCGGCCCCGGCCAGGTCCTTGAACTCGTCCACGGTGCGCGCCGGGACCCAGCCGCGCATGCCTTCGGTGAAAACGTGGTGCTCGCCGGTGTACTCGCCGGCCGTGAACTTCGCCCGGAGCTCGTGCTCGGGGAAGGGGCCGAAGCTGTTGCCGTCGACTGCCACGTACCACTGCTTGTCGCTCATTCTGCCTCCATCGCGCAAGGTGTCCGGGGATTATACGCGACCCCTCGGCCTCCGGTTCGGCTCGGGCTACGCCTGCCGCATCAACCGCAAAGGCGCCACGTCGCAAAGCTCCGCAAGCCGACAGATCACACAGATGCCATCGCAAACACCGCAGATCACGCAGATCTTCGCAGATCTTCGCAGGGTAACGCAGAGACGCAGAGACGCAGAGCCATCGCAGGCATCGCAGGTTGACGAGAATCAGAGGTCGTTGAACGCGAAGCGGTCTGCCAGCCACGGCTCGACGCCGTGGCATCGAGGCATCGAAGGACGGCGGCCAATCACGAGCGCTTGGCAGCCGTCCTTCGTCGCCTCGGGTCGCACCTCCGGTGCGCCCCGCAGACCTCGACCACCGAAGGGGCCTCGAGCGTCCTCTCCACCGAGAAAGGATGGACGAGGACGACGGTCTCTTTGACCCAGGCGGAGCCGCTGTGCCGTAGGCGCAGCGGGCCGTGGAGTCGACCATTCGCGACGAACGCTCGTGTTCGGAGCGGCCGGGCGGTTCCACGGTGGCGACGGTCAGAGACCGTCGTCGACTCCGCCGGTCAGGCCAATCGCAATGCTCTGTGTCTCTGCGTCTCTGCGTCTCTGCGTTGATTGCGATGGCTGGGATGGAGCGATGGGATCAGCGACGATCTGCGTGATCTGCGGTTTCTCCGTTTCGATGGCTTCGCGCCTTGGCAGTAAATGCCCCACCAGCTTCAGAAATTCAGCGCGCCCTGGTCGCCCAGCGGCTCGAGGCAGCCGGGATCGTCGTGCTTGGGGGAGTTGACGCGCGTGCTCACCGGCACCGCCTCCATGCCGTCTGAGGGGTGGGGGACCAGCATCGCTTCGGCGGCGTCGGGACCGATCGGTCCCTCGACCAGCCAATCGGCGAAGCGGTCCGGGGGCAGGATGACCGGCATGCGGTCGTGCAGGTTGGCGATGAGGTCGTTCGGCTTCGTCGTGAGGATCGTGCACGACTCGACGGTCGGCTCGTCATCCGGTGACCAGCGCTCCCATAATCCGGCGAACGCGAACGGCCGGCGATCGGCGAACCTGATGTGGTAGGGCTGCTTGCCGTCTACGGTCGTCGCCCACTCGAAGAAACCGTCGGCAGGAACCAGACACCGCCGGTGCTTGAAGGCGGAACGGAAGGACGGCTTGGCCGCCGCGCTTTCCGCGCGGGCGTTGATCAGCCGGTTGCCGATCGCCCCGTCCTTCGCCCAGAACGGGATCAGGCCCCAACGGACCTCGGCCCATTCGCGCCCGGTAGCCTGCGTGGCGCGCACGATGGGCACCCTTTGCGTCGGAGCGATGTTGTAGCGGGGTCGGAGCTCGGTGGGCGGATCGAGCTCGAACAGCTCTGCGAGCAGCGACGCGTCCACCGTCAATGTGTATCGACCGCACATGGCATCATCCTAGCGCGGACCTGCGCTGCAGGTTCAACCGCAAAGGCGGCAAGCACGCATAACATCGCAGAGCATCGCAGTCACCGCAGATCACGCAGATCGTCGCAGATCATCGCAGGGTAACGCAGAGACGCAGAGGCGCAGAGCCATCGCAACCGTTCCGGTCGGCGGAGTCGACGACGGTCTCGGACCGTCGCCACCGTGGAACCGCCCGGCCGCTCCGAACACCAGCGTTCGTCGCGGCCGGTCGACCCCACGGCCCGCTGCGCCTACGGCACAGCGGCTCCGCCTGAGCCGAGGGTGACGTCGTCAGCCACTTTTCTTCATCGATCGTGAGCGAAGCTGCAGCCCGCTTACGTGACCGAGGTCTGCCGGGCGCACCGAAGGTGCGACCCGAGGCGTCAAAGGACGGCGACCAAGCGCTCGTGATTGGCCGCCGTCCTTTGCCGGCTCGACGCCACGGCGTCCATCCGTGGCTGGCAGACCGTTTGGCGGTCCAGGAACGTTGCGATGGACTTTGCGTCTCTGCGCCTCTGCGACTCTGCGTTTTTTTTAAATGCGATGAATGCGATGGCTCAGAGATGCGATGTCTCCGTGTGCCTCCGTGCTCTCTGTGGTTCAACTGCGATGAATGCGATGTCATCTGCGTTGATCTGCGTGATCTGCGGTTGTCGTGATGGTGCGATGCTTGGCGTTCTTGGCGGCTTCGCGGTTGATCCTCATGCCGGCGCTCTCACGCCCAGGAATCCGCGTCCCGTCTCACCGGTTCGAGACAGTGATAGGCTTGGCGCCCACGACGAGAACGACTCTGGAGACGACGATCATGGCAGGCATCTTCAAGGCGTACGACATACGGGGCACCTATCCGGATCAGCTCGACGAGACCACCGCGTTCGGCGTCGGCTACTTCTTCCGCGACCTCCTCGATGACGACGATCTCGAACTCGGTCCGAAGGTCGTCGTGTCGCGCGACATGCGGTCCCACTCGGTGCCGTTGGCGGAGAAGCTCAAGCGGGGCCTGCGGGCGCGCGGTGTCGCCGTCATCGACATCGGCGTCGCCGACACACCGCAGAACTACTTCGCCATCGCCCACCTCCACGCATCCGGCGGCATCCAGGTCACGGCGAGCCACAACCCATCGGAGTACAACGGCTTCAAGATGTCCCGCCGCGACGCCATCCCGGTGTCGTACGAGACCGGAATCGACCGCCTGGAGGAGCTGATCGAGAGCAGCGAGATCGCCACCGATCTCGAGCCGAAGGCCGGCGAGGAGGTCCGAGACGTCTTCGCCGACTACACCGAGAAGGTGCTGGGCCGGGTCGCCGCGACCGAGCCGAGGCTCACGCTCGCCGCCGACGCCGCCAACGGCATGGGCACGCTGTACGAGCCGATCCTGAATCGCCTCAACATCGACGTGATGCCGCTGTACTTCGAGCTCGACGGAACCTTTCCCAACCACGAGGCGAACCCGCTCAAGTCGGAGAATCTG
>JASFPU010000256.1:0-5264 GCA_050115855.1 Holophagae bacterium | reverse complement strand
CGCCCGCCGCCGATCCCGCCCGCGTCGAGGTGCAACGCCTGTCGGGCAGCGGCCGATTCTTCGCCTACGGGTCGGTTGTCGACGCCGACTCCGGCGATGCGACCTTCGTCCCGATCGTGCCGACGACGGAGCCCCTAACTAACTGATCCGACACGTGATCTTGGTCACCGGCGCGGTCGGTCCCAGTGCTATGATCGACGAGAAGGAGAGGTGTCTGCGTGGTGCTCCGAGGGACACTCGTGATCGCGATCGTCGCGGCTGCCGCACCGGCGGCGGCGCAGCACTTTTGTGATGACCCCCCCGTGCTGGAGCAGCTCACCGGTGAGCAGATCGCGGTCGACGGATCGGCCAGCGAGGGCCACCCCACGGGGTACTCGTGGTATGTCACGCCGCCGGGCGAGGACCCGCCCGAGGAACCGACCTCTCGCGAAACCGGCTTCTCGTTTGCGCCGGACGTCCCCGGTCTGTGGAGCTTCGCGTTGATCAGCGACTACGCACATGAGGCGATCGGTGGCGGGATCTGGTCGTCGGAGACCTGCGTCACGGTCCGGGTGTCGTCGGTCGTGGCGGCCGTGTCGACGGCCGCGAGCCAGATCCCCACGGACGAGCCGGTCGAGCTCGACGGCTCCGCCTCCCGCTGGGCGAGCGGCGTCACACCGATCGTTGCATGGCAGGTCGACGGGCTGCCGTTCGGTGCGTGCAACGGCGCTCCGCCACCGTCGGCGCCGGCCGATCTCGAGTGCACGATTCCCGCCGACTGGCTGGCGCCCGGGATGCATACCGCCGGCCTCGAGCTGACGGATCCGGTCAGCGGCCAGAGCAGCCTGGCGACCACCGATTTCGAGGTCATCGAGGTCATTCCGCTGTCCGTGACGCTGTCCTGGGCACCGTTCCACCCCGATCCGGGACAGTTGGTCTACTTCACCGCGGCCGTTACACCGCCGATTCCGGAGGAAGATCTCACGCTGGTCGAGTGGGACCTCGGTGACGGCACGACGGTCACCTACACCAGCTGCCCGCTGTTTTTCGGATCCTGCCTCGAGTGGCCCCACACCTACGCCGGTGAAGCCTGGTACGACGTGTCCGTCACCGTCCAGACGGTGGACGAGATCGCATCGGATTCGGCTCGAGTCGAGGTCGGCGACCCGATCGCGCCTCCCACTGCGTCGTTCACGAACCTCCCCGTCGCGCCGCTGCTGCTCGAGACGACGGTCTTCACCTTCGACGGCTCGTGTACCGGCACCTGTCAGTTCCAGTGGGACTTCGGCGACGGTGTCCAGAGCACCGCGCCGCAGCCCAACCACGCGTGGCCGGTGCCGAACCGATACACCGTCGAACTGACCGTGACGAATGATGGCGGGAGCGACTCCGCGACCCGTTCGGTCGAGGTCACGAGCTGCTGGCCGGCCACACCGCCGAGCCAGGACGGCGCCTGCTATGGCGGGCCGGTCTGGCTCACCGCGCCGGCCGGCAGCGCATGGCTTTGGAACACCGGAGCCACATCACAGGTCATCGCGGCCCCGATGGCCGGCGGCTACTGGGTCGACGTCGACGACGGGACCGGATGCTGGGGCTTCGCCTCCGCGACGGTGGTGCTGTCGAACTGCGGCGATCCGACCGGCGACGCCAACCTCGACGCCGTCGTCGACTCGGCCGATCTCGCCGCTCTGATCCCGGAGCTGACCGACGGCGACGGAGACGCCGTGGTCGGTGCCGGCGGCGGCGACCTCACCGCTCCCGGTGGCGACGTCACCGGCGACGACCTGCTGCGCAACGACGATCTGCTGACCGTCGGCCTCAGGCTCTTCGATTGAGTTCCGTCACCCGTTGTCGCGCGCGAATTTCCGCATGAACTCCGCGAGGTACTCGACGCCCTCCATCTCCATCGCATTGTAGATCGACGCCCGGCAGCCGCCGACCGAGCGGTGGCCCTTGAGCCCGCACATCCCGGCCGCGAGGGCGTCCGACACGAACGTCGCTTCGAGCTCCTCGGACGGCAGCCGCCAGACCACGTTCATGTACGATCGGCTGGCCGGCTCCACAGGGCACTTGTAGAAGTCGGGGAACTCGTCCATGACCCCGTACAGTAGGCCGCCCTTGGCACGGTTCCGCCGCTCCATGCCTTCGAGTCCGCCGTTGTCCTTGACCCAGTCGAGCACGTTGCGGACCATGTAGATTGCGAAGGTCGGCGGCGTGTTGAACAGCGAGTCCTTGGCCGAGTGGGTCGCGTAGGCCAACATGGTGGGCACGGTGTCATTGGCCTTCTCGAGCCAGCTCTTGCGCAGAATGACGATCGTCACCCCCGACGGACCGATGTTCTTCTGGGCGCCGGCGTAGATCAGCGAGAACCGGTTCGCATCGAACGGTCGCCACATGATGTCGGACGACATGTCGGCGACCAGCGGCACGTCTCCGCTCCTCGGGAAGTCGTGGTACTGGGTGCCTTTGATTGTGTTGTTGCTGGTAATGTGGAGGTAGGCCGCAGACGGGTCGAGATCGAGCTCGTCCTGTTTTGGAATCCGGGTGAAGCCGTCGGGTTCGCTGGTCGCCGCGGTTCGGCCTGTGGCGATGATGTTGGCCTCCTTGATCGCCTTGGTCGACCACGTACCGGTGTTGACGTAGTCGGCCGAGCCGCCGGGCCGAATGAAGTTCATGGGCAGCATGGCGAACTGGAGCGACGCGCCGCCCTGGAGGAAGAGCACCTGGTGGTCCTCGTCGAGCCCAAGCAGCTCGGCGACCAGCGCCATGGCCTGGCGGTGCACGGAGTCGTACTCTTTCGATCGGTGCGATGTCTCCATCACCGACATGCCCGTCGACTCCCAGTCGGGAATCTCGCGCTTCGCACGTTCGAGAGCGGGCAGGGGGAGAGTGGCGGGTCCGGCGTAGAAGTTGAAGATGCGTGCCATGTTGTCCTCCTTCACGCGGTCTGGTGCGCGAAGTCCTCGAGAATCCGGACCACGACGTCGCCGATCCGCAGCATGTTCTCCGTCGAGGAGGCCCCGATGTGCGGTGTCATGACGACGTTGGGGGCATCGTACAGCGGGCTGTCCTCGGCCGGCGGATCCGACAGAAAGACGTCCGTCGCATAGGCCCGGACCTTGCCGGACGTCAGCGCCTCCTTGATCGCAGACTCGTCGACACAGCCGCCCCGCGCGGTGTTGACGATGACCACACCGCCCTTCATCCGGCCGATGGTCTCCGCGTTGATCATGTTGCGGGTCTCATCGGTGAGCGGCACGTGGATCGACAGGTAGTCCGACTCCGCGAGCAGCTGGTCGACGGTGACCAGATCAACGATCTCGTGGCTCTTGAGGAACGGGTCATAGGCGATCACCCTCATGCCGAATGCGATGGCGCGCCGGGCGAGCTCGGTGCCAATGTTGCCTGCGCCGAAGAGGCCGAGGGTCTTGCCCATGAGTTCGGTTCGCTTGAGCTGTTTCTTCAACCACTCGTGGTCCCGCATGCCGAGATGGCCCTCGACGAGACGGGTCGGCACCGAGATCATGAGCGCGAAGGCGAGCTCGGCCACCGCCACCGCCGATGCCTCGGCGGTGTTGAAGACCTGGATGCCCTTGGAGCGCGCGTACTCGACGTCGATGTTGTCAAGACCGACACCGCCGCGGATGATCAGCCGGAGGTTGGTCGCGCTGTCGATGTACTCCCTGGTGCACTTGGTCTTCGACCGGACCAGCACGACGTCGACCTCGGGCAGACGGTCCTTGTCGTCGGTGACCTCACCGAACGCCGTGAGCTTGTCGGGCAGCGAGGGATCGAACGCGTCGGAGATCAGGATCTTCATCTTTCCTCCTCATCGGACCGACCCACCGGCTCTGCCGGTCAGTCGTCCAGGGGTCTCACGATCAGGCCGGAGCGGAGCTTCGGCTCGAACCAGGTTGACTTCGGCGGCATCACGCGACCCGCGTCGGCGACCGCGAAGAGCTGCTCGATCGCGGTCGGATACACGGCGAAAGCGACGTCCCAGTCACCGGAGTCGACCCGTCGCTCGAGCTCGGACAGGCCGCGGATACCGCCGACGAAGTCGATGTTCTCGTCGCTCCTGGGATCGCCGATGCCGAGCACCGGACCGAGCAGGTTGTCCTGCAGTATGGCGACGTCCAGGCTGCGCACCGGATCGTCGGCCGGATAGCTCCCCTGCCGCGCCTCGAGCCGGAACCATCGGCCGTGAAGGTACATGCCGAAGCTGCGCGCCCGGTCGGGTTTCTCGGCCGTGCCCGGGGCGACCTCGAAACGCTCCCGGATCGTCGCCAGCAGCGCGTCTTCGGTCAGGCCGGCCGGCAGCTTGACGACGCGGTTGTAGTCCATGATCAGCATTTGATCGTGCGGGAAGATCACGCTCAGAAAAAAGTTGTAGGGCTCCTCACCGGTGTGGTCGGGGTTGCGGTCGCGGCGCAGCACCCGGACACGGGTCGCGGCGGCCGAGCGGTGGTGGCCGTCGGCGACGTACAGCTCGGGGACCGCCGCGAACGCGGTCTGAAGCGCCTGAACATCGGGCTGCTGATCGACGACCCAGAGCACGTGTCGGATGCCGTCCGGTGCGGTGAAGTCATAGGCCGGCTCGACCGACGTCAGCCGGTCGACCAGCACGTTGATCTCGGGCCGCGCCTTGTAGGTCAGGAAGACCGGGCCGGTGTTGGCGTTCAGCGCCTCAACGTGGCGGGTCCGGTCGTCCTCCTTCTTGGGCCGGGTGTGCTCGTGCTTCTTGATCAGATCGGCCTCGTACTCGTCGATGCTGGCGCCGGTGACGAGCCCGGTCTGGACGTGGTCCCCCATCCGCTGGCGGTAGAGATAGAACGCGGGCCAGGCCTCGCGGACGAGCACGCCGTCCGCCTTGAGCTTGTCCAGGTTCGCCGCTCCCTTGGCGTAGACCGGGTCGGAGTAGAGGTCGACGTCGGGCGCGAGGTCGATCTCCGGTTTGACGACGTGCAGGAACGACAACGGGTTGTGACGCGCCATGTCGCGCGCCTCATCGCTCGACAGAACATCGTACGGTGGGCTGGCGACCCGCTCGGCGACGTCGGGCCGCGGGCGCCACGCACGGAACGGCTCGATTCGCGCCATACTCGGGCCTCCGGTTGGTGGATTCTGCCCCCTCGCGAGGGACCATGTGAAACGTAGCACATGCCCGCGGTCCTGACCACTGCCGTCACCCGTCGAGCCGTCCCGCTGTCGGAATTCCACACCGCGTGGGACGGTTGAACCACGTCGATGCGCAAGCATGCATCTTTTGCCGCTGTCGCAGCGGC
>JASFPU010000255.1:0-5280 GCA_050115855.1 Holophagae bacterium | reverse complement strand
GCATCTCGAACCCCGACCAGGTGGCACGCGTCGCCGCCATCGCGGATGGCGTCGTGGTGGGCTCGGCCATCGTCAACATCATCGCCGAGGAAGGCGACACCGACGAGGTCGCCCCGCGCGTCGGGGCGTTCGCCGCTCCGCTCGCCGCCGCGTGTCGTCGTCCGTCGTGAACAGCGCGCCGCAGCTTCACGTCCGGGCCCTGGAATCGGCCGACTCCAGGGCCCGGACGTGAAGGTCTCCGGGGTCATGGGACGTCCCAAAAGACGCCGGTTAGGCCAGAACTTCCTGGTTGATCGCGGTGTCGCGCACCGGATCGTCGACCTCCTCGACGACGAGCCACCGAGGGTCGTCGAGATCGGTCCCGGCAGGGGAGCCCTGACCGAGGTGCTGCTCGGTCGCTTCGCCACGGTTCGTGCCGTCGAGCTCGACACCGAGCTGATCGGTCCCCTCGACGCTCGCTTCGGCGATCGTGGTCTCGAGGTGGTGCAGGCCGACGCGCTCACCGTTGCACTGGATCCGTTGGTCGGTGGCGGTGTTCCGTGGCAGGTGGCATCCAATCTCCCCTACTCGGTGGGGACGGCGATTCTGCGCCGCCTGATGCCGCGCCACGACCTGTTTTCCCGCCTCGTGGTGATGCTCCAGCTGGAGGTGGCGCGACGCGTGGTGGCTCGACCGGGCGACGGCGACCACGGGCTGATGGCGTTGGAACGGGCCGCATCGGCCGATGCCCGCATCGCCTTCACCGTGCATCGACGGGCGTTTCGACCGGTTCCCAAGGTGACATCGGCGGTCCTGGTCATCACTCCCCGACCCCCGCCGGCCGATCCGAAAGACATCGCAGCCGCCCTCGAAATCGCGAGCGCGGCACTGACTCGGCCGCGCAAGATGCTGCCCAACGCGCTCGGCTCGTTGGCAGACGGACACCAGGTCGAACAGGCCGGCATCGATTCCCGGGCTCGACCTGGTCAGCTCACGCTCGACGACTGGCTCCGTCTCGCGCGAGTGCTGTCGGAGCGGTGACGACCGACGGCGCTCCACGGCCGCGGAATGCACCGCCGGAATGGTACGATCGACTGGAAATGCAGAGTTTTTCGACGCTTCCTTCAGAGTCCGGAACGACTGTGCGGAGCGCCGAGCCGTGAGCCTCGGTGTGGCGGTCGTGCTCGGGCTCCTGCAGGGGCTGACCGAGTTTCTTCCGGTTTCCTCGTCGGGGCACCTGGCGCTCGCCCAGCTCGTCATTCCCGGTTTCCACCAGCCCGGCGTGCTGTTCGACGCGATGCTCCACGTCGGTACCGCCGGCGCCGTCGTCTGGTATGAGCGGCGACAGATCGGGCGCTGGTTGTCGACCGGTTCGGGCCGGCGCCTGGTCGCGTTGCTGCTGGTCGGCCTCGCCGCCACCGCAGTCGTGGCGTTCCCGATCAAAGCGATCGCCGAGGCTGCCTTCGCCCGCCCGGTCTGGATCGGCATGGCGCTGGTCGCAACCGGTGTCGTCGTCGCCCTGACCCGTTGGATGCCGGGCGGATCGGACGGCGAACGCACCATGTCGTGGCACCAGGCGGTCGCCATCGGGCTGGCCCAGGGCGCAGCGGTGTTCCCCGGTCTGTCGCGCTCCGGCATGACCATCACAGCAGCGCTGGCCAGCGGCCTGGACCGGACGTGGGCGGCGCGGTTCTCGTTTCTGCTCGGGGTGCCGGCGATCCTCGGTGTCGCGGCGCTCGAGCTGCTCGGCGAGCGCCAGGCGCTGGCGGCGGCGGGTGCGAGCTACTGGGCGGCGTGTGCGGTCGGCACGGTGGCCGCCGCCGTGTCCGGTCTGGTCGCGCTGCACGTCGTGGTGGCGGCGTTGTCAAGCCGCGTCTTTCATCGCTTCGCATGGTACTGCCTGCCGGTCGGAGTGCTCGTCGTGCTGATCACCTGGGGGCGCGGATGAGCCGCGAGCGACTGGTCGCGGAGATGACCGCCGTCGGGTTGATTTTCGGCGCGATCCTCGTCGCGGTTGCGCTGCTGTCCCACTCACCGCTCGATCCCAGCCCGTTGCACGCGTCGACCCTGCGCGACGGCCCGGTCAACCTGGTCGGGCCGCTCGGGGCCGCGCTGTCCGCGGTCCTGTTCGGGCTGCTCGGCATCACCGCGCTGCTGCTGCCGCCGGTCGGTGCGGTCGTCGGCTGGCGCATGCTCCGGGGTCGGGACCTCGAGCACCCGAAGGCCGCGGCCGTCGGATGGGCGCTGGTCGTCCTGGGTCTGCCCGGGATCGCTACGCTGCTGTGCACCGACCTACCGTTCCGCGACGGCCGCATCCCGTGTGGCGGGTTGGTCGGCGCCGCCGAGGCCGATCTGCTCGGCGCCTTCGTCGGCCCGGTCGGACGACTGGTCGTGCTCGGGTTTCTGGTCGTGCTCGGGGCCGTACTGGTGTCCGGGTTGTCGGTGGGCGTCGCTGCGGAGGGCGTGACCCAGGGTCTCGAGAGCCGCTGGCTGCGACGCCGCGACGCGATCGCCCAGCGGCGCCAGGAGGCCGAGGAGCGCCGGAACCGCCGACGCGTGCTCGAGCGCCAGGTCAGACGGCTCGAGAAGGAGGAGGGGTACCGCGGCTCGCTCACCGTCAAGGAGGTCGAGGGCAAGGGCCGCTTCAGGATCCAGCGTCGCGTGGCGGGAACCGAGGACGCCGCCGCCGTGGCGCCGCAGGCCACCAAAGCTCAGTCTGCGCCGAACGCCGGCCCGCGCGGCGGCCGGGCCACAGCGTCGAAGGCCACGACCCCGAAGAAGCCGGTCGTTCAGGAGGAGTTCGAGTTCATCGAGGATCTGGACGCCTACGATCTGCCGAAAATCAGCTTCCTCGAAGAGGCCGACAGCGCTCCCGAACGGGACTCGGCGGCGCTGATCGAGATCGCCAAGCTCGTGACCAGCAAGTGCCAGGAGTTCCGGGTTCGGGGCGAGGTGACCAACATCCGCACTGGACCGGTCATCACGACCTACGAGTTCCGCTTGGACTCCGGTGTCAAGATCTCGGCGGTTCAAAACCTGGCGGAGGATCTGGCGCTCGCACTGCGCACCGAATCGGTGCGCATCGAGCGGGTGCCGGGGCGCGCCACCGTCGGCATCGAGGTGCCGAGCCCGGACCCTGAGGTCATCCGCCTGCGGCAGGTTGTCGAGTCGACCGAGTTCCAGCGTGCCCAGTCGCTGCTGACCCTGTCGCTCGGGGTCGACATCCGCGGCAAGCCGTTCGTCGCCGATCTCGCCCGCATGCCGCACCTGCTGATCGGCGGCTTCACCGGGTCGGGGAAGTCGGTCGGCATCAACGCCATGATCATGTCGATCCTGTACAAGGCGAAGCCGGACGAGGTCAAGTTCATCCTGGTCGATCCAAAGATGGTCGAGCTCGGGGTGTACTCGGACATCCCCCACCTGTTGACGCCGATCATCTCCGACCCCAAGAAGGCGGCCAGCGCCCTGGGCTGGGCGGTGGCCGAGATGGACAAGCGCTACCGTCGTCTGGCCGCACTCGGGGTGCGCAACCTCGAGCAGCACAACCAGCTGGTGTCCGATCCGGTGCAGCTCAAGCGGGCCCAGGAAACGCTGGCCGGGGATGACGAGGACGATACGGTCGAGCTCGAGACGCTGCCCTACATCGTCATCATCATCGACGAGCTGGCCGATCTCATGATGACCTCGTCACGTGCGGTCGAGGAGTCGATCACGCGGTTGGCCCAGAAGGCGAGAGCGGTCGGTGTGCACCTGATCTGTGCCACGCAGCGGCCGTCGGTCGACGTCTTAACCGGGATCATCAAGGCCAACTTCCCGTGCCGGATGGCGTACAAGGTCCGTTCCAAGTTCGACTCACGAACGATTCTCGACTCGATGGGTGCGGAGCACCTGATCGGGCGCGGCGACATGCTCTACCTGCCGCCCGGCACCTCGACGTTACTGCGGCTGCACGGACCGCTCGTCACCGAGAAGGAGATCGCGACGGTGGTCCGCTACATCAAACGATTCGGCAAGCCCGAGTACCAGCGGCAGGTGCTGACCCACCAGCCGCTGGGAACCAACGGCAAAGGCAGCCGCGCCACGACGGTCGACGACCTCGAGGAGCTGACGGACCCGATGTACGACACGGCCGCACGCCTGGTGGTCGAGACCCGGAAAGCGTCCGCGTCGTACATCCAGCGTCGGCTGCACCTCGGGTATACCCGTTCGGCGAGACTTTTGGATATGATGGAGCGAGAGGGCATCGTTGGACCGCTGCAGGGGTCGAAGGGACGCGAGGTCTTGGTCCCGAAGGACCACTTCGCCGAGGTCGACGCCACGCACGCGCTCGACGATGACCCGCCGGACCCGTCGTGAGGGGGAGACATGGGCTCGATCGACCTTAACGCCGACGCCACCTATACCCTGATCGCCGTCGCAGGCATGGCGCTGCTCGGGATGATCCTGGTGGCGAGCTTCATGTCCCGCTCTCGAGTCTTCTGTCAGTACCTCAAGCACATGACCGGGATCGAGCTCAAACCGGCATCGGTCCGGCGTGTGTTCAAGACCAACGGGCGGGGCGGCGTCCGTGACCTTCTGATGGATCTGCTGATCCAGGAGGATCTCGCTGACGACACCCGCAAGGTTACACCCGACTCGAAGCCCGACACCTCAGTGTTCGAGATCGGGGAGATGGCGAAGAAGTAGCGCCTGTAGGTCATCGTCCCGCCCCCGGGTCCGCATCCGGAACCGTGTCCTTGCCCGCCTCCGAGACTGTTCAGGTCACATCGGCCTTCCGGAGCGCCCTCGCCTTCTGGCGCGCGTCAGCGTGGTGGGCCCATCGCCGGCGAGATGCCAGCGCGACAAAGGCACCGACGCGTTCGTAGGAGGCGACAATCACGGTTGCGGATGGAGCAACCGCCAGGTCATGGCGCGGACCTCGTCGAAGAGTGCGCGGCAGAACGTCGCCATCCGCCGATCGATCACGCGGGCACCGATAAGGAGAGCGAGGTGGGTGTCGATCTCCCGGGCCGAGCCGTAGGCGACGCGCCAGTGGTAGGCGCGGTCTTTCCCGGATCGGCCCAGCCCCTCCGCGAGGTTGGCCGGAATCGATGCCGCCGATCGGATGACCTGATCGGCCAGACACCGGTATGCCACAGGGAGCCGCGAGACGAGCTTGATGGCGATGCCGGCCGCCTGAAGTGCCTTGGTGTGGGCGATGAACTCTAAAGTCGGTTTCGCGTCGTGCATGATCACCTCCGATTCGTTCATGCGCGCTCCACGAGTCGATGAGAGGCCCGGTTTCAAGGGTCGACCGGAGGG
>JASFPU010000254.1:0-5281 GCA_050115855.1 Holophagae bacterium | reverse complement strand
TCATGATCAACTCTCTTTCTTTCCGACGTCGCAGCGGTCGGTGAACAGGTGATCGTAGGCACCCGGGCAGCACCGCTCGGTTGCGTCGCGGATCGCGTCGAGAAGCTCGTCGACGGCATCGAGGGTTGCCGTGGGCTGCCTCAACCTGCCGAGGATGTCGGATGCGAAGTCGGCCTCGTGGCGCCTGACGTCGTCGACGGCACGGCGTCCCGACCCGGTGAGCTGAGCGCGCAGCGCACGCCGATCTCCGGGGTCCGTGCCCCGGTCGACGAGCCCGCGGTCCACCAGCCGATCCAGATTGCGCGACAACGTGCTCGGTGCGATACCGAGCCGCCGCCCGAGCTCGCCGAGCCGCAGCCCGCCGCCCTCGAGGGCCTCGAGGGTTGCCGCCTGGGCCACCGTCATGCCGCAGCAGGCGACGTCGGCGCGTTCGGCGAGGGAGAACCTCCGGACCAGCAGCCGGATGGCCGCGAGCAGGCGCCGTGCTTCGTCCGGGGAGGCCGACGTAGTTAGTTCTTCCATACAAATAATGTAATATACAAAATACTGTGTGTCAAATCCTCACGAAGGACGCTCACAGAACGCCGAGGTCCGGACCAAAACCCAGTCTTGGAAACTCTTTTTAGCGCTCGGGCCGTCTCAGTTGAGCTTCTTGTTGATCCAGTACTTGGTGCCGCTGACGTCGGCCGACGCCATGAGACCCTTCTCGGTCATCTGCCAGACGGCGACGCCGTTGACGAAGCCGGTCGCGGCGTTGGCACCCTCGGTGCCGGCGGCCGCCTGGGCCGAGGCGTCGGCGGTCCAACCTTCGTCCAGGAAGCGCTCGAAGGTCCGGCGGTCCTGGAAGAAGAACAGCACCTGGTAGCTCTGACCGCCGAGGCCGATCCCGATCCCGCCGGTGCCCATCTTCATGTAGGTTCGCTCGCCGGTCTGCTTGTTGACAGCAACTCCGTTGCCGGCGCCGCCGGAGATGCCGAACGCGACCTTGAGGTTGTCGAACGCCGCCCAGCCGTAGGCCGAGTCGTAGAGGTCCTGGGCCTTGGGATCGTTGGCGAGCACCTTGTCGCGAACCAGGTTGGACATGTCGTCGATCTTGAGCCGCTTCGATTCGGCCTTGAGCGATCTCCAGTCGTCGTTCGAGTCCTGTGCCTGGCACGGCGTGGTCGTGAGCAGCAGCGCGATGCAACTTGCGAAGAGCAGGACCGTGCGGAACGAGAGTGTCATCGATGCCTCCGATTTCAATGCGCGGGTCGGTGTCGAATCGCGCGGGATTCTAGCATCCGAGTGCGTGCGGCAGGCGGGCCGCGGTCACATCGGTTCGTGGATCGGCTCAGATGCGGACGTTCCCGCGCACCGCTGCTCTGTGTTGTCGCAGTCGACCTGGGCCCAGCCGCCGCGGACCTTGGTGTTGCCGCAGTAGGTCTTACCGACACTCGACTGGTTGTTGAGGTAGGCGAGAATGTCGGCGCAGGTCTCGTCGGCACCGGGGGTGACTCGGCAGACGCCCGTGTAACGGGGGTTGGCGAAGCAGCAGTCGTCGCTTGACGCGACGCTGTCGGCCGTGGCCGGGGCCGCGGGTTCGCCGGCGGCGGCGACGGCGGCGCCGGCGGCGAGGATGACGCAGAGCACAACGAATCGGTGTTGCATGGTCATGTCTCCTTCGAGATGCACTCTACAACGACCAACCCCGAGAGCTTCAGGGTTGATTCCCTCTCGCAGAGCGAAGCAACGTGCTAGGCTCGCGGCACCATGACGACGGACCCCCTGTCGAGCCGCCCGCGACGGTGCCGGCCGGTCTGCCACGATGCTGCGCGGCGGGTCCGAAGGCGCGGGAGATCGCTGTCGTTGCTGGTTGCGGTGATGGTCAGTCTCGCGTCGGCAGTCGGAGCAGATGAAGGGCCGCGGCCGGCCGGCGATCGCGTCACCCTGGGAACCCTCGAGGACTCGCCGGACGCGACCAGCGAGTCGACGATCGTCGAGATCCCGGTCGGGATCAACCTGAAACGGCCCGACGACGGAGGCATCGGCTACCGTCTTCGGTTGAGTGTGTTCTTCGCCTGGAACAAGGTCAGGTTCCAGGACATCAGCGGCGGCGACCTCGAGGCCAGCCTGCGAACGCTGACCGTGGTTCCGGGGATCGAGCTCGTCGTGCCCGTCGGCGACCGCTGGTCGGTGCGCCCGTACGGTCAGATCGGTGGGCTCGACGCGCTCGGCATGCCTGGCCATCGGTGGCTGGCGTCGCTCGGCTCGCGCGCCAACACGCACTGGGACTTCGAGCGGTGGATCCTGTCGGCCGGCGGGCGATTCGAGTACACGACGGTCCTCGACGAGGACTATCACCGCACCGACGACGTGGCGTTCCTCGACCTGGGTGCGGACTTCAGCTTTCCGCTGTGGTTCGATGTCGCCGGCGGGCGGGCCGCGGCGGGGTTCTTCGTCATCCCTCGACACTACGTCAACCGTGCCGAGCTGGTCGGCCAGGGCGGGTTCGATCTCGGAGTCGACTCTCACCTCGAACTCGGAGCGTCGTTTCAGCTGCCCGTCCGGCCCACCGTGTGGTTCGTCAAGCTGCCGAGCTGGTACGGAGTCGGTGTGCGCCTTGCCCGGGGGCACCGGTCGTTTCGCGTCTACCTCGGCTTCCCCTTCTGACGCACGGCGTTCGGCGCGGGGCCCGCACCGGCGCGTCGGGCCGGTGACGGCCGAAGCATCGGGACACGATGGGCCGACGAGGTGGGTATACTGATGTCACTGCTCGAGCAATGGAGGCGTGGGTGCATCTGAGGGAGGATCTGACCCGGCTGGACGTCAGCGATCTTCCGCCGTGGCGACGGGGGGCGGTCCGGCTGGCGCAGTTCGTCATCCTGCTGTGGGACCAGCTCCGTCGCGACAAGCTGATCATCCGCGCTTCGGGACTCGCCTACGCGTCGTTGCTGGCGACGGTCCCGTTGATCGCTGTCGTGTTCGCCCTGTTGTCGGCCTTCGGTGCGCTCGACGATCTCAAGCAACGGGTGCAGGACGTCCTGTTCTCGTACTTCCTGCCCGCCCAGCACGCCGAGATCGCGGCCATGCTCGACACGTTCACGATGAACGCCGCCAAGCTCGGCTTCTTCGGCTTCGCGTTCCTGTTGGTGGCGGCGGTGCTCGTCCTCGACAGCGTCGAGAGCAACTTCAACGACATCTACCACGTCGCCAGCCGGCGCCGATTGATCAGCAAGATCACCTCCTACACGGCGGTGCTGGTGATCGGCACGCTCTTTATCGGTGCCAGCATTTCGATCTCGGCGCGAGTCGAGTCCATGCTGGTCCGTGGGGTCCCGATCGACCTCAGCTGGCTGACGCTGCAGACCGCCTGGCTGTTTCCTCTGATCCTGGTGTTCCTGGCGTTTCTGCTCGCCTTCACCGTGGTGCCCTTCACTCGCGTCCGGGTGAAGAGCGCGGTCCTCGGTGCGGCATCGTCGGCCGTGCTTTTCGAGCTGGCGAAGAACCTGTTCGCCAACTCGGTCGGTCAGTCGGTCCGGTACTCCGCGATTTACGGCGGGCTCGCGGTGGTCCCGATCTTTCTGATCTGGCTCTACGTCACGTGGATCGTCGTTCTCATCGGCCTCGAGATCGCGTTCACGCACCAACACTTCCTGACGCTCCTGCGATCCCGGGTGGCGGGCAACGGCAGTGAGGACGACGCAGTGGCGATGGGTCTGCGCCTGTTCGGGCTCGTGGTGCAGCGGTACGACGCCGGGGACGAACCGCCGACCTCCGATCAGCTGTCCCGGCGCCTGCTGGTGCCGGTACGGACCGTTCAGGCGAGGATCCAAACCATGGTGGACGCGGGACTGCTCCGACAGGTGGCTCTCGGACCCGACACCGAGGGTGTCGTGCCGGCGCAGCCGTCGGATCGGGTGACCGTCTGGGACGTCGCCGAGGTGTTTCAACCGCGGCGATACGACCTCCGAGAGGATCAGTGGGTCGAGCACGCCGTGGCGTCCGTTCTCGACGACTTCGTCGCCGCCGGCCGGCGGGAGATCGGCGACATGACGTTCCGCTCGCTGCTGGCCGGCGACGACGGTCGGCCCGGCGACTGATGCCCTGTCACTTCTATCAGTTGCGCCGTGACAAGCAGTGTGTCAAGCTGTCGCCGTCCTTTCACACCCGGCGTCAACCTGAGCGGCAGGCTCACGAGATGGCCGTGGAAACCGGAATGTGACAGCCGGTCGCCGCGGTTGTCGGGACAGTCAGCAAACGTGGAGAGGAGGAACGAGGCAATGAGGAAGACAGTAGGGGTGGTACTGGTCGCCGCGGCGGCCGTGCTGCTCGCCCAGGGATGTGCGCACCACGCCATGAACTTCGATTCCGGGTCAATCGATCCCGACTACTACGTCGAGAAGGTCGACCAGTTCATGATCATCGCCGACGGATCCATGACCATGGCGGACCGGTCCCACCGGACGCAGAAGATGCAGATCGAGCAGGCGATGTTGATGAGCATGAACCAGACGGTGCCCGACCTTGCCTATGAAGGCGGTTTGCGTGCGTTCGGCAAGGGCGCGTGCGCCCCGGCGGGGAAGACGACGCTGATCCGACAGGTGTCGGGCTACGACACGAGTCAGTTCGGTGGCGCACTCGACTCCTTCGGATGCATCGGCGGCACGAGCCCGCTCAACAAGGCGATCGATGCCACCGGCGGCGACCTCGACATGGGCAAGCGGACGGCGGTCGTGATGATCACCGACGGTCTCAACATGAACAACAAGGAGATCGAGGCCACCCAACGGCTCAAGGAGGCGCTCGGCGACAAGCTCGATGTGTACGCGGTCCAGCTCGGCGACTCGAAAAAGGGCCGGAAGCTCCTCGACAAGGTGGTCGCCGCAGGCGGTGACGGCTACGTCGTGGCCGCCCACGAGCTGACCTCGTCGGAGGCGATGACGGACTTCGTGGTCGATGTCTTCCTGTGGCCGGACGACGACGGTGACGGCGTGCCGAACCATCTCGACAAGTGCCCGGACACGCCACGCGGTGTCGAGGTCGACGACGTCGGCTGCCCGATCGACAGCGACGGCGACGGCGTGCCGGACTACCTCGACAAGTGCCCCGGCACCCCGCGCGGCGTCACGGTGGATGCAACGGGATGCCCGATCGACAGCGATGGTGACGGCGTTCCGGACACCGCCGACAAGTGCCCGAACACTCCGCGTGGCGTCCAGGTCGACTCGGTCGGCTGTCCGCTCGACAGCGACGGCGACGGCGTGCCGGACTATCTGGACAAGTGTCCCGGCACCCCGCGCGG
>JASFPU010000253.1:0-5298 GCA_050115855.1 Holophagae bacterium | reverse complement strand
TGGGCGACCTGGGGGATGGTCCCGCGGAGCTCGCCGGACCAGCTGCGGATCTCGAACACCGCGTCGGCCGGGTGATCGGCGGCGTCGCGACGTTCGAGCCGCGGGTGGAACCGGCCGTCGCAGGCGTACGTGATCATCGTCGAGCCGTCGGCCGACGCGCCCTTGGTGACCAGGATGTTGGTGCAGGCGTGGCCGTCGATTGCGGATCCGAGCAGCGCGGCGGTCGCGGTCACGATGATCGAGGCGATCGACAGAGTACGGCGAGTGGACATGGGCCGGCCCCCTTTCCGACGGCGGATCGTATCACCGGTCGGTCCGGTAGAGGTCATCCACCCAGACCCGGAACCACGGTGGTCGGGCGAGCAGGACGTACGCGGCGAAGAAACCTGTCAGCGGCAGGGCGAACGCGACGATGTCGACCAGAATGATCGCGACGGCGAGCAGGAGGCGTTGATTCATGGTCATGGACGTCATTGTGCCTGATATCGTGATCGATCAGGAGGCGCCATGAGCGGACGCGACTTCAGTCACGCCAACAACCCCGACTTTGACTGTTCGGCGAACGTCATCCTGCTGCCGTTCGGTCGGCGGAGCTACCTTCCGGTGTTGGTGGATCGGTACGGCGGGACGCAGCTCGAGCTCGACGAGACCACCGATCGGATCGTCTACCGGCTCGGTGGCCTCAGCCTCGTGTACTCGGGGATGGGCGGGCCGGCGGCGGCCAACGCGCTCGAGATGATCGCCGCCAACGGTGGCCGGCGGGTCGTGGTCTTCGGCGCCTGCGGCGGCACCGACCCGAGGGTCAGAGTGGGTGACCTGATCGTCGTCAGCGGCGCGGTGCGTGGCGAAGGAACCTCGCGCTACTACGCTCCGCCTGAGTACCCCGCCGCCTTCGACCCGCTCCTGACCGCCCGTCTCCACGAGGCTGCGACCGCCGCCGACGTCGGAAGCCATCTCGGGGTGGCGTACACCACCGACGCCGGCTACCGCCAGGGGCCCGAGATCTACGATGCCTACGCCGGTCTCGCTATTGCGGTCGACAGCGAGTGCGCCGCTGCGGCGGTCGTCGGCGCCCGACTCGGCCTCGAGATGGGCGCACTGCTGTTCTGCAGCGACAACACCATGCTACCCGACGAGGACGACCGTCTCTACGGGGGCCTGCGCAACGCCGCCACCCGCCGCGGCTTCGAAGCCGGCGCCGACGCGGTCCTCGCCGCGCTGACCGACCCACAATGAGAGAATTCTCAATTCTCAATTCTGAATTCTGAATGACCATCGCAACGGCACCGATGACCGAGGCTGGCGTGCGACGCAATTAAGAACTGAGAATTAAGAATTGAGAATTACCTCCCGAGCTCCTGCTCGACGCTGGCGACCTTGTCGGCCATGGTCTGCACCCTGTCGGTGCGGGTGCCGAGCCGGAGGTTGGTCGAGACACGGACGGCGCCCATTTCGTGGAGCACCTCGTGGCATCGCTTGAGCGCGGCCGTGACCGCGTCGAAGTCGCCCTCGACGTTGGTGCCGTAGGCGTGCAGCGTCGGGTTGAGCCCGGCGTCGGCCAGAATGCGCTCGCACGCGGCGACGTACGGCGACAGGGACAGGCCGACCCCGAGCGGAACGATGCTGATGTCGGCGATCGCATGCATGATGAATGACCTCCCGCTTCAGCATACTGCCTGCTCGATTCTCGGCGTCGGCGGCTTTTCGAGCCTCCGACGCCGAGAATCGAGAGTGGTTTTTCTCTGAAAGCAGCACTGCGTTCAGACGCTCCGGTACACTCGGCCGCCATGACGAACGATGACTCGCTCGAGCTCTGGCTGGTCCGCCACGGCGAGACCACCCACTCCGCCGGCCGCCGGATCGCCGGTTGGTGCGACCCGCCGCTGACCGATCGTGGGCGCGACCAGGCGGCGGCCGTGCGCGCCCACTTCGACGGCCATCACTTCGCCGGCGTCTGGTCGTCGGATCTCCAGCGGGCAGTCGAGAGCGCCCGGCTCGGGTGGGGTGAGCCGCAGCAGGACCCACGCCTGCGGGAGTGCAACTTCGGGCCCTGGGAGGGCAGCCCCTACGAGGCGATCGACCGCGATCACGCAGAGGTGTTCCTCGAGTTCCGCAGCTTCGTCATCGACGGCGGCGACTCGCACGATTCGTTCCGGCGCCGGGTCGAGTCCTTCGTCGACGGGCTCGGGCCGGGTCGACACCTCCTCTTCGTCCACGGCGGCGTCATCCGGATCCTGACCCAGGACCTCGGGCTCGATCGGTTCGTCGCCACGGGTTCCGTCGTCGGCGTCGACTGGACCGGCCGTCGGCTGCTGTTCGTCCGGGAGCCCGGACCCGCCGAGATCTGAGTCAGCGGTCGACCGCGCAAAGCCTGGGCAGAAGTCCTGGAGCGGCGGAATAACGACACGGAGCTGACGGCTTTTCCGCAGTGTGATTCGCTCGCCATCGACGTTCGTTCTGTCGTTCCTCGGCGCCCTGGTGTGTTCGGTGAATGTCGTCGCCACCGAGAGCGGCCACGTCCGGGCGCGATTGGTGTCCGATCTCGACCGGCTCGGCGATCCCCGAAGCTTCAAGCTCGGTGTCGTCCTCGAGCCCGAGCCCGGCTGGCACATCTACTGGCGGAACCCGGGCGGCGCCGGGCTCGCCACCGAGGTCGCCTTCGAGCTGCCCGACGGACTTCGTGCCGGCGCGCTCCAATGGCCCGCACCGATCAGCTTCAACCAACCCGGCGACATCATCGGCTACGGCTACGAGTCACCTGTGCTGCTTGCAGCCGAGGTGGTCGGGCCGACCACCATCGACCGACCGGTGCCGGTCACGGTCACCGCGTCGTGGCTCGCCTGCCGGGACATCTGCGTCCTGGGTGAAGCGGAGCTCGAGGCGGAGCTGCCGTTCACGGGTGTGGCGCTGCAACGATCTCTGGCGGCGTTCGAGGGCTGGCGGGACTCGCTGCCGGTCCCGGCCGAACCGTCGGCACTGGACATGTCTGTGACCGGAGGGCCGATCTCCGATCGATCGTCATCGGCGCTGACCGTCTGGCTGCACTGGGCGGATCCGCCGCGGGCGGTGGAGTTCTTTCCCGATCCCGGACCGTCGCTCAAGGTCGGCAACACCCGAACCCACAGCCGGGGACAACTGACCCGGATCGACTTCGATGTGACGCAGATTCAAGGCACGGCCGAGCCGGCGAGCTCCCTGAGCTCGGTGGTTGTCACCACCGATGCCGAGGGGCGCCGCACCGCGAGGTCGTTGACCATCAACCTCGATTGAACCGGACCGCCGACGGTGGTCCAGCGAAAGGAATCTCACCATGTTCAAGATACTGAAGACCGCGACCCTGATGTCTATGATCCTCGCCGCGGGTGCCGCGACGGCGAGCGCCGGTGTCCAAAACGGCGAGCCGGCGCCGGCGTTCACGCTGACCGACGCCTCCGGCGACAAGGTGAGCCTGTCCGACTCCAGCGGCAAGGTCGTGGTGCTCGAGTGGACCAACCCTGACTGCCCGTTCGTCCAGCGCCACTACAAAGAGGGCTCGATGAAGAAGCTGACGAGCGCGTACAGCGAGAGCGGAGTGGTCTTCCTGACCATCAACTCGACCAACTACATGGACCGTGAGGCCAACGCGGCCTTCGCCAAGAAGGAAGGCATCACCTGGCCGCTCCTGGTCGACCAGGACGGCGTCATCGGTCACGCCTATGGAGCGAAGACGACTCCCCACATGTTCATCATCGACACGGACGGCAAGGTGGTCTACCAAGGTGCGATCGATGACGACCCACGCGGCAGCAAGGACGCGGCCGCGCGCACCGGCTACGTGTCCGAGGCGCTCGACGAGGTGCTCGCGGGCAAGACGGTCTCGATCCCGGAGACGACGCCGTACGGCTGCTCGGTGAAGTACAAAAAGTAACGGTCAGCGGTCAGCGGTCAGCGGTCAGGGGCCAGCGGTCAGCAGTCAGCGGTCGGCTGTCGGCGCATACCGTGGTCGGAGCGACCTCGGGAGGAAGCGCTCCCGCAGCACTGTCTCGCGCTCGTCGATTCGCGCCTCGATTTCGCGGACGATCTCCATGAACCGAAGCGTGGCGGGGGATGGCGTGCGCTTCGGACGCGACAGGAAGCCGTAATCCAGGTGCAGCCACGGAGGGCTGAACGGCACGACCACGAGCCGACCCGCGGTGAGCGCTTCTTCGGCCATGGTCAGGTCGGCCACGACGAGGACGTCTGCCTCGCGAGCGAGGACCAGGAACTCGCTGACGACGTCGACCTCCAGGGCCGGTACGAACTCGCCGGTGCCGGGGTCCCAGCGTCCAGCGCGCCCGACGTCCGGCGGCAGATGCTCGGACATGCGGGCGGGCGCGCGGATGCCGGCCCACGGAAAGCTCAGGGTCTGCTCGAGGGTGCAGCGATCTGCTGATACCAGTGGGTGATGCTTCCTCACAACGAAGAAAAGCGGTCGGCTGACCAGGGGCTCGGCATCCAGATTCCGCGCCGCAGCCGCGCCGAGGTCTGCGACACCGATCTCGCAACGCCCCTCGGCCACGTCATCGGCGACCGACGAGAAACCGGCGACCCGCACGCGGCACTGGATTTCGGGATATTCGGCGAGCAGGCGTGTTACCGCCCGCTGACCCGACAGAGTCGACGGGTAGGGAGCGAGGCTGACCTCGAGCGTGCCCGTGCGCAGGCCCCTCGCCAGGTCGATCTCGTGCTCGAGCTCGGCGACGGCCGACAGGATCTTCCGAGCCCGCACGAGGAACAGTCTCCCGATAGACGTGGGCTCGACCGTGCCGTGGCCGCGGTCGAAGAGCCGCACGCCCAGCGCTGATTCAAGGCTCTGGATGCTGCGGCTCAGAGCCGGCTGGGTCAGGTGCAGTGCCCGCGCGGCCTGGCGGTAGTTGCGGTGCTCGGCGAGGGCGGTGGCGTGCTCCAGCTTGTGCGTGGCAATCATGAGTTTAATTTATCAATATCTTAAGAAAAATGCATTTGACACATTATTTTTGAGTCTCAATACTACATACTTGCAGCCATCCAAACGGTCAGCCCGTGAGTCGATCGACCAGGCTCGCGATTCCACCTTGTAACGATGACCCGAGTAAAGGAGAGACCTATGCATCGCGCAGCATCGATCTGCATCGCCGCCGCCCTGCTGGCGGCCGTCGCCGCCGCCCCGGCGGCCGCGCAGGACAAGCCGAACATCCTCGTCATCTGGGGTGACGACATCGGCACCTGGAACATCAGCCACACCAACCGCGGCATGATGGGCTACGAAACGCCCAACATCGACCGCATCGCCGAGGAGGG
>JASFPU010000252.1:0-5309 GCA_050115855.1 Holophagae bacterium | reverse complement strand
CCCCGCCATACGGCGGATGTTGTCCGCCGCCTTGAACGTCACCATGCCCGAGATCCCGACCACCAGGCCGAGCTCGATGACCCGGAGGGCGCGGTCCGCGGCCTCGGTGAAGGAGTGGGTCACGCCCCGCAGATCGGGCGCCCGCGATGCCAGCACTCGCTCGAGATCGGACCACGACTCGCGGTTGTGGAGCACGACCGGCCGGTCGGCCTCGATCGCCAGGTCGATCTGCCACTCGAGCGCCGCGATCTGGTCCTCGCGGGGTGAGTTCATGTAGTGGTAATCGAGCCCGATTTCGCCGACCGCGACGACACCTGGCGACGCCAACGCGTCCTCGATTCGCCGTTTCAGACCGTCATCGAGTGACGCGGCATCGTGCGGGTGACACCCGGCGGCGGCGACCACCCTCGCCGGGTGATCGGTGGCGAGGAGGACCGCCGTGTCCAGATCTTCGCCATTCGTGGCCGGCACCAGAACGCCCCGTACGCCCGCCCCTGCGGCCCGAGTCAGCACGTCGCCGACCTCGTCAGGGTCGAACATGGTCAGATGGGCGTGCGAGTCGATCCACACCAGCTGCTCAGTCATCGGCCGAGTGTACCCCGTCCGCCACTCTCCACCCGACGACCGCGGCGCCGGCGATCGCGGCGGTCTCCGCACGCAGAACGTGGGGACCGAGCCGGACGGAGGGCCAGCCGGCGTCGCGGATCGCGGCCAACTCGTCGTCGTCGAAACCGCCCTCCGGACCGACCAGCAGGCACCGGCACCGGTCGCGTGAAATCGTCTTCGGTGTCGCACCGTCGGGATCGGCGACGACCCCCCCCGCGGACCAGACGCCATGCAGAACCTGGGGCAGGCTCATCGGATCCGCCACCTCCATCGCCCACGGCCGTCGGCACTGCTTCAGCGCTTGAAAGCCGACCCGTCGCCAATGTTCGCAGCGCGCGGCCGCCCGTTCGAGCCCGAGCTGGCTGCGTGCACACGACACCGGAACGACCCGCTCGACGCCCAGCTCGACCGACTTCTGGACCACGAAATCCATGGCGGATCCCGCCAGAACGCCGACCGCGATCGTCAGGCCGGGACTCGGCCGCGCGACCCGGTCGACCGACCCGATCTCGACGTCGGCTCGACCCCGCCGCACATCGACCAATGTCGCCGACGCGGTCACGCCGGCGCCGTCCGTCACGACCACCAGATCGCCGGGCCGCAGCCGCAGTGAGCCGATGGCGTGACGCGCCTCGGCCGGTTCGAGCTCGATCCGCCGTCCCGGGCTGATGACACCGGCGGCGACCAGAAGCCACGGGGCCGCCTTCACGGACCCGGCACCTGCCGCGTGGCAACCACGCTGATCCACTCCCCGAGCTCGCGCACGTCGCGGACCTCGAGTCCGATATCGTTCAGCATCGCCTCGACCTCGGCCTGCTCTCCATCGAGCATCCCGGACAAAACGACCGCTCCGTTCGGGGCGAGGACCCGCACCAGGTCGCCGAGCAGCGGACCGAACTCGGTCACGAGCATGTTGCATATCACAAGATCGAACGTCGCGTCGCCGAGGCAGTCGACTCCGCCCGCCACGACGTGAATCCGCGACGGCGGATCCTGAGTCGCGGCGGTACGACGGGCCTCCCATGCCGCCATCGGGTCGATGTCGAGCCCGACGACGCTGGCGGCTCCTCGTGCCGTCGCCGCGACCGCTAGAATGCCGGAGCCGGTTCCGAGATCGAGCACGCGGTGGCCGCTCTGGTCCCGCTCAGCGAGCTCGATCAGCACCAAACGGGTCGACTCGTGCGTTCCGCTGCCGAAGGCGGATCGCGGCTCGACGACCAGCCGGATGCGTCCGTCGGGAGCCGGTGACGGCCGGTCCGGGTCGGGATCGACCCACCACCGGCCGCCGACCGGAAACGGACGCAGACCGGCACGCCAGGCCGCCGACCAGTCGACCGCCTCGTGCTGCCGGACAGCCACCGCAACCGCGTCGAGGTCACGGAGCGCGGCGGAGACCTCGGCGACCCGCGATCGATCTCCGGATGTCAGCCAGACCGCGACGCGGAACGCGCCCGCGCCATCGGGCTCGACCTGCGCGCCGAGCACCTGGAGCGGCGACAAGGCGTCAGCCAGCGCCTCCTGTGCGGTGTCGGAGAGGACGCCCGTGACTTCAACGTACCCGGACATCAGACCGAATCGATCAGTCGCCGGCGAAGGCCTGCTTGAGTCGCTCGAACAGGCTGCGCTGATCCTCGGGCTCCATCCCACCGCCGAGGCGGGCCATCTTCTCGACCAACTCGCGTTGCTCGCGGCCGAGCTTGGTCGGCACCACAACCCGGAAATGGACGTTGAGATCGCCGTGCTTACGGCCGTTGACCGACGGCATGCCGGCGCCTGGAATCCGGGTCACCGCCCCCGGCTGGCTTCCGGGGGCGACCTCGACCTTCGCCTTCTCGTTGAGAATCGTGGTCACCTCGACCTCGGCGCCCAGCATCGCCTGGTAGACCGAGATCGGCAGCTCCATGTGTAGGTCGTCGCCGTCGCGCTCGAAAACCGCGTGCGGTGTGACGGCGATGACCACGAAGAGATCACCCGCTGGCCCGCCGTGGCTGCCGCCCTCGCCCTCGCCCGACAGTCGGAGCCGCATGCCGGAATCGACACCGGGCGGAACGTTGACCTTCAGGGTTGCCTCGCGCTCGACTCGTCCTCGGCCGCTGCACGACTCGCACGGATCCCGGTTGACGCGTCCGGCACCGCCGCACGACGGGCAACTTTGGGCAACCGACAGAAAGCCACGACGGAACATGACCTGGCCGGCGCCGCCGCAGGTACCGCAGGTCTCAGGGGTGGTACCGGGCTTGGATCCGCTGCCACTGCAGGTGTCGCACTGCTCCAGCCGCGGCACGCGGATCGAGCGTTCGACGCCGCGGGCCGCATCCTCGAGGCTGAGCTTGAGGGTGTACTGGAGATCGTGGCCTCGCTGTCGTCCACCGCGCCGTCCACGCGCCGATCGGCCGCCGAAGATGTCACCGAAGCCGAAGCCGAAGAGGTCACCGAGGATATCGGCGAAGTCGCCGAACGCCCTGGGGTCGAAGCCGGTGAACGGTTGTCCGTCGACACCCTGGTGACCGAAGCGGTCGTAGCTCGCTCGCTTGTCGGGATCGGACAGTACGGCGTACGCCTGGGACGCCTCTTTGAAGCGCTCTTCCGCCTCGCTGTCGCCCGGATTGCGGTCCGGGTGGTTCTCCACCGCCAACCGGCGGTAGGCCTTCTTGATGTCCTGCAGGCTCGCGTCGCGAGCGACACCGAGGACCTCGTAGTAGTCGCGTGGGGTTTCGGTAGTCATGGGTGGCGCGTCAGCTCTCCTCGTCGAGGCTCTCGTCCCCGTGGCCTTTGACATCGATCCCGAGCGCGGCCATTGGATCGACCATGATGACCTGCGTCAGAATCTGGCTCGTCGACTGGACCGCCAAGATCGCCTCCTCGAGCACCGAACGCTCCTCGTTCGTCAGCGCCTTGCGCGCCCGATCGAGTGTGCTGCGCACCTCGTCGCGTTCGACCTGTGCGAGGGAGGCGCCGAACTCTTTGAAGACACGGTCGTTGGTGTGGATCAGACCCTCCAGACGATTCTGCAGCAGCCGAATGTCACGCCGCTCCTGATCGTCCTGCCGGTGCATATCGGCCTCGGCGATCAGCGCGTCGATCTCGGCCTTGGACAGACCGCCCGCCGGGCTCACCTCGATGCTCTGCTCCTTGCCGGTCGCCATGTCGCGCGCGGACACGTTGACGATGCCGTTGGAGTCGATGGAAAACGTGACCTCGATCTGCGGCACGCCGCGCGGCGACGGCGGAATCCCCACCAGGTCGAACCTTCCGAGCGACCGGTTCTCGGCGGAGATGCCCCGCTCGCCCTGCAGCACGTGAACCGTGACGCTGGTCTGGTTGTCGGCGACAGTCGTGAAGATCATGCTCTTCTTGGTCGGGATCGTCGAGTTGCGCTCGATGATCTTGGTGAACAGGCCCCCGTGAGTCTCGATCCCGAGCGACAGGGGCGTGACGTCGAGCAGGATCAGGTCTTTGACCTCGCCCTGGAGGATCCCAGCCTGGATCGCGGCGCCGATGCCGACCACCTCGTCCGGATTGATGTCCTGACACGGCGGGCGACCGAAGAACTCGGTGACGATCTTCTGCACCAACGGCATTCGCGTCTGACCACCGACGAGAATCACCTGATCGATCTCACCTTGGCTGATCCGAGCCGCCTCGATGGCGTTGCGGCACGGTTCGAGCGTCCGTTCGACCAGGTCGACCACCAGCTCCTCGACCTGCGACTGGGTGAGCCGCATCTGGAGGTGCTTGGGACCGGTGTGGTCGGCGGCAATGAACGGGAGCGAGATGTCGTGCACGTCCTTGGTCGACAGCGCACACTTGGCCGACTCCGCGGCCTCCTTGATGCGCTGCATCGCCATCATGTCGTCCGACAGGTCGAGCCCGGTTTCGACCTTGAACTGCTCCAGGATGTGCTCCATGATCCGCGAGTCGAAGTCCTCTCCGCCGAGAAACGTGTCACCGGCGGTCGATTTGACCTCGTAGATCCCGTCGCCGATTTCGAGCACCGAAATGTCGAACGTGCCGCCCCCGAGATCGTAAACCGCGATCGTCTCGTTGGTCTTCTTGCCGAAGCCGTACGCTAACGACGCCGCCGTCGGCTCGTTGATGATCCGCAGAACCTCGAGCCCGGCGATGGTCCCGGCGTCCTTGGTCGCCTGGCGCTGGCTGTCGTCGAAGTAGGCGGGAACTGTGATGATCGCCTGGTTGACCTCCTCGCCCAGGAACTCCTCGGCGAACTCCTTGATCTCGCGCAGCACGAACGCCGAGATCTCGGGGGGGCTGTAGCGCCGCTCTTTGACCTCGACACAGGCGTCTCCGTTGTCGGCCTCGACGATGGCGTAGGGCACCAGGGTGCGCGCCCACTTGACCTCCTCCGAATCGAACTTGCGGCCGATCAGCCGCTTGACCGCGTACGCCGTGTTCATCGGGTTGGTCATCGCCTGGCGACGGGCGATCTGACCGACCAGGCGCTCGTCGTCCGAGGTGAACGCGACCACCGACGGCGTGGTTCGCGCCCCCTCTCTGTTCGGGATCACGATCGGCTTGGTCACGTCGACCACCGCCGCGCACGAGTTGGTCGTCCCCAAGTCGATACCGATGATCTTACTCATCGGCGCCCCCGTTCGGGTCCGGCCTGGGCGCCGACCCGTTCGCGGGCGCTGCCGGACGTCCGGCGACGACGCCGACCATCGCCGGTCGGATCAGCCGACCGT
>JASFPU010000251.1:0-5325 GCA_050115855.1 Holophagae bacterium | reverse complement strand
TGAGAGCTGAGAGCTGAGAGCTGAGAGCTGAGAGCTGAGAGCTGAGAGCTGAGAGCTGAGAGCTGAGAGCTGAGAGCTGAGAGCTGAGAGCTGAGAGCTATCCTCTCTTGATCGCTCTCGCGACCTCGCCCGGCTCCGGGAACCGCCCGAGCTGCCGCTTCGAGAAGACCAGGCGGCCGTCGGTCTCGACCTCGAACACGCCGTCCTTGCCTCGGATCAGGCGGACATCCGCCGAGAACTCGTCTTTCAGCTCGGCCGCCAGACTGGCGGCGCGGGGTTCGTAGTTTCAAACGACACAATACTCGATGGTGATGTCCATGCTCGCTCCTCGTTGGTGCCAACGGATCGACCGGTGGATTCGTTCCATCCGGTCACCAGTAGCGTTCGACGTAGATCGATCCCGGTCGCGTGCGCGTGTGCTCGGTGAACCCCTCGTCGGCCAGCAGCGCCACCATGTCGTCGATCATGGTTGGATTGCCGCACAGGAAGATCCGGGTCGACTCGGGGTCCGGCGGACCGCCCCAGATCCGGTCGAGCTCGCGGCTGCGCCAGACGTCGAGGACGTAGCCGGCGCGGCCGGTCCAGGGGACCGGTTCCTCGGCCGGCCGGGAGATGATCGGCAGATAGGTGAAGTGAGGGCTGAGCCGCTCCATGGTGACCAGCTCGGCGTGGTAGCCCAGGTCCCACGAGTGACGGGCGCCGAGGACGACCGCGAACCGGCGACCCTCCGACTCGGCGAGCTCGGTCCGAAGCATGCTCATGTACGGCGCGAGTCCGGTCCCGGTGGCGATCATCACGATGTCGCTGTCGGGTGGCGCCAGGTCGAGGGTGAAGGCGCCGGTGATCTTCGGACCGAGCCACACCCTGTCGCCGGGCTCCAGGTTGAACAGCCGTGGGCTGAGCGCTCCGGAGTGGACGAGGGTGATGTAGAACTCGAGGTACTCGCTGGAGCGGGACGACGACGCAATGGAGTAGGCGCGACGGATGAGCCGGCCCGCTCGGGTCGGTTCATCGTCGGTGTCGGCCAGGCTGGAACGACCGGCCTCGGGTGGCAGGCCGAGCACCGCGAACTGACCGGGAGAAAACGCGGGCAGCCGCCAGCCGTCGGGGACGACACGGATCACCATGAGACCGGGCGCGACCTCGATCTTCTGTGTCACGAAGGCGTTGAGTTCGAACGTGGCCACAATCGACTCCGAAGCGAGATGATAGCTCATCGAGTGTGATCGCCCGGAGGCAGCGGCCGACGTACACTCGGTGCCGACGTGGCAGTGGAAACCGTGTTCGCGACGCCGGCCCAGTTCCTCGCCGTCTGTCTCGTGCTCGTCGTGGCCGAGGCCGTGTACGTGCTGCTCGGGTTCGGTGCGGGGTTGGTGGCGGTCGGTGCGCTCGCACTGCTGGTGCCGGATCTGCGCGACGCCATCGTCCTCCTGCTGCTGGTCAATCTGCCGGCCGAGCTGTTCGTGGTCGCGACATCGTGGCGTGACGTGGCCTGGCGCGGCGTGGTGGCGCTCACGACCGGGGTCGCGATCGGCATTCCGATCGGTACCTGGGTGCTGCGCGTCGGTGAGCCACGCGCCCTGCTGTTTGCGCTCGGTGCGATGCTGGTGGTGGTCGGTGTCGTCTTCGTCCGGTTCCCCGCCGCCGAGCTGCGTCGTGTCCCGAAGTGGTTGCCGCTGCCGGTCGGTGTGGTGTCGGGCGTGCTCACCGGACTGTTCGGCACCGGCGGGCCACCTCTGGTGCTGTACTACCGCTGCATCGGCGTCCGGAAGACCGAGTTCCGCGGCAACCTCATGGCGATCTTCCTCGCGATGACCGCAATCCGGGTCCCGTCCTACGCTGCGATGGGTCTGATCACGGCGGATCGGCTGTGGTCCGGCGCCGCCGTGCTCCCCGCGGTATTGATCGGGGCCTGGGTCGGGCACAACCTGCACCTCGGCGTCGCCGAGCCGACGTTCCGTCGGTTGGTCGCGGTCGCTCTCGTGGTGCTGGGTGTGCTGCTGGTCGCCGGCGTTCGCTGACCGGCGCCGCCGCCACAGCCTCAGGTGGTCAGCGCCGCAGCGGTCTTTTCGAAGACCTTGGTGTCGACGCCCATCTCGTCGCCGATGAACTCCATCGCCTCCCGCAGGTCGTCGAGCGCGAGGCGGGCCGGAACCACCACCTCGGCCGACATGGTGAACAGTGGCGTGCCGCTCATCGGTGCCGCCGAGACCTCGGTGTGCATGCTCTCGAGATGAATGCCCTGCTCGGTGAGATACCGGGCGACCTGGTTAATGATGCCCATGTGGTCGGCGCCGAGCACGGTGATGGTGCACCGGCTGTCGTGCTCGTCATCGACATCATCGGAGGCTTCACTCATCCGGGTCAGGACGTCGAACTTGGTGTAGTGCAGCTCGTCCACCGCCCGGCGCAGCTCGATGACGCGGTCCTCCGGCGCACTGACGAACATCAACATGGCGAAGTCGCCGCCGAGTCGGACCATGCGGCTCGCCTCGATGTTCCCGTCGTAGTGCAGAATGAGCTTGGTGAACTCCTCGACCACACCGGTCCGGTCCCGGCCCACCGCCGTCAACACCAGTTGCTTCCGCATGACCCCACCCTCACTCCAGTCGAAGTGATACACATCCATGGTACCGCACATTGTGGCGAGGACGACGGGTTGCGCGCTGAAGTGGTCGGTCGCCGGCCCGAAGGCAGCGCCCGGATCGACCGTGCCGGGAGGGCGGTCAAAGGAACGGGCGCGGGGAGGTCCCCACGCCCGTCAGATCTCCGGACCGGATGAGGTCCCGATTACTCGGTCCGAAGCCGAACGTCGCCCGAAAAGCTCTCGATCTCGATTCTGGCGCCACCGGAGCCGGCCCGGAAGCGGAGCTCCTTGCCCGGACCGTACTCGTCGGACCGGGTCGCCTCGGGACCGAACTGGTTGGAGATGGAGCCCGAGTAGGTTTCGATGTCGAAGTCGGCATCGATGCCGGCCGGCAGCACGAGCTCGACCGTCCCGCTCATGCTCTCGATCGAGAATCGAGCCCGCTCGCCCGGCTGGGCGGCGCAGGTGATGGATCCCGAGACCGTTTCGGCGTCGAATCCGTCGAGCCGGCCCGCGTCGATGCCGATGTTGCCACTCACCACGTCGGTCTCGAGCTCCCCGAGTGCCTGTCCGACGACGATGTTGCCGCTCACCGACTCGAGCTTCGACCGGCCTGACGTCGATGCAACGCGAACGTCGCCGCTCACCGAGACCGCCTCGATCGATCGGGGCCGGCCCGCGACCTCGATCTCGCCGCTCACCGACTCGAGCGAGAGATCACCGTCGATATTCTCTACGGTGATCTCGGCGGACACGGTTTCGACATCGAGGTCGGCCGTGCGAGGCATCTTGACGGTGAGGAACGCGCTGGCCCCGCGGTTGGACCGGCGAGCCTGTTTGACGACGATCTCGAGCCGGCTCCCTCCGGACGAAATCTCCAGGTCGTCGACGTTGGCTCCCAGGGTTCCGGTGATCTCCACCTGGTCGTCCGACCAGCCGACGACCTCGACCGATCCGGCGACGTTGTTGATTTCGACTCGGCCGTCCGCGGCCAGCGGGCGGGTCTCGTCGACCGCGGTGTCAGCCGTCGCGACGCCGGTCGCGAGCATCCAGGTCAGGCCGAGCACCAGAGCTGTTCGTTGTGTGTTCATCGCTTTCTCCCTTCATCCACGCCGCGCGCCGCCGATCAGACGTCGGCGGGCAGCACTGTGGCCCGACGTAGCAGATCGATCTGTCGCCGGTAGGCGACGGCGAGCTGCAGGTTGAGTCGTCGATCATTCGGATGGTCGGCCAGTGCGAGCTCGATCCGATCGATGGCCCGGTCGATGACCGCCACATTGTCCATGACCACCGACCAGGTCTCGGGCGACAGCTCGTCACGCCGCTCATCGAGCCGTGCGCGCAGCTCCACGGTGACCCGCTCGAGATCGTCGTCGACGTCCGGCGCGCTCACCGGGACGAGGCCGGGTGCCGCATCGGATGTCGAGACGACCTTCGGTCGGCCGTGTTCGACCCCGATCAAGTAGGCTGCGGTGATCGACACGGCGAGGATCGCAGCGGCGGCTGCGGCGAGCCGTACCCTGGCCCAGATGGGGGGTCGGGCGCGGCGGAATCGACCCGGCACGACGACGCGCGGTTCGAGCCGTTGCCGGATCTCGGGCCACAGATCGCGTGCCGGTTCGATCGTCCTCGGCAGCGAGTGGATCGCGTCGGCGAGCCGGCGCCGCTGCTCGAGCTCGATTCGGCAGCGGTCGCACGATGCGACGTGCGACCGAATCGCAGCCGAATCCGGCTCGTCGAGACGTCCGGCGATCAGCTCGTCGAGCCTCGATGCCAGGTCGTCACAGTTCTGCTGTGTCATGAGCTCAATGCCTTTCGAAGCAGTAACCTGGCCCGGCTGAGCTGGGCCTTGGACGTGCCCTCCGCGACGTCGGTTATCGAGGCGATCTCTGCGTGGGTGTAGCCCTCGATGTCGTGCAGCACGAACACCACCCGAGCCCGGTCGGGCAGCGTCGCGATGGCGCGCTCGAGGTCCAACGTCGATGCCGGATTGTCACGTGTGATGGTGCCGTCGTCGTACCACCGCTCACCCGCAACCGCCTCGCGGTCCTCCCGGCGGCCGCTGCTGCGCTTGTGGCCGAGCACGACGTTGACAGTCAGCCGGTGCATCCAGGTCGAAAACGCACTTTCGCCCCGGAATGACGGCAGCTTGCGCCAGGCCCGGATGAACGCCTCCTGGGTCAGCTCCTCGGCCTCGGATCGGTTGCCGCACATTCTCAGGCACAGGGCGAAGACGCGGCCGAGGTGCTGGTGGTAGAGCGCCTCGAATGCCGACAGATCGCCGGCAGCCGAGCGCTCGGCGAGCCGCGCACTTGACGCGTTGTCGACGCCACTCATCGCACCGCCGGGTGGCGGGGCGTCGACACGGGAGACGGGAACCACAGCTTCCACACCCGTTGAGATACCGCCGTCGCTCGAATGGTTGAAGCCATCGGTCGTTCCAGTCGAAGATACCCCAACCGGCGTCCGGGAATCACTCGAACCGGTCGGACCGCGTCCCGGACCGCCTGCCTGCGTCCGGTCACGCCGCGCCCGTTTCCGGTCGTGGATTCGGACTGACGACGCACGCGCCGCCGTCGCCGGAGGATCGGCCTCCGACACGGAATCTCCCTCCAACGCTCCGGGTTGGAGAACGGGACCGGAGCGAGGAGGCACGCATGCACAGTTCGGAAGCGACCACCCGCGGGGTCAGGGTGGAGGTCGAGTCCCGGTACCTGGAGGACAAGTCCGATCCCCAC
>JASFPU010000250.1:0-5325 GCA_050115855.1 Holophagae bacterium | reverse complement strand
TGGCGTCGCGATGTCCGCCGGGCTCAGCGTGGCGGTGGCCACCTGGTAGAGCAGCGGCTGGAAGAGGTGGTGATTCCGGCGGTCGACCAGCACGACCTCAACGGGGCTTCCGGCGAGCGCTTGCGCGGCGTTGAGCCCGCCGAAGCCGCCTCCGACGATCACGACACGGGGGGTATGGGAGCCGTTCTTCATCTCTCACTGAGACAACACAGGATGAGCTGTCGGACCTTCCGGGACGATGCTACTCTGAGCGACGATGTGCAAAGCACGGCCGCTGACGCTGTCGAAGAGGTCCAGACGCCCGGGATCACGGTTCCCTGTCCTGGTGTTCGCTGCCGCGATGGCGGTGGCCGCGAGCGCGGCCGCCGCAGATCGGCTGGCGGGTCGGGTGACCGCCGGGATCCGGGTTGCGGACCCGGTTGACGTTGTCGATCGGCTCGCCGCCGATCCTCGGATCGACGACGACGCACTGCTCTTCGTCGCCTGGACGGTGCCGCTCGACGGCACCGGAAGTACTGCCGCCGCGGAACGGGTGCGGGCGGCCGGTGCGCACCCGTGGCTGACGGTCCGCTTCACCACGCCGGCGCCGCTCGGGGAGCACCTCGATCGACTCGAGTCCGAGCTCGCCGAGCTCGCGTCGCTCGCTCGCACCGCCGGCGACGACGTCTTCTTCCAGGCAGAGTGGCGGCCCGACGATGGCGTGTCGGGAGTCCGTGACCTGGCCTACCTGATCAAGCGGGCCGCGGTGGTGGTGACGGGGGCATCGGCGACGGCAGGGTTCGCGGCCGGACCGCTGCCCTCGGATCCGACCGCCCTCGACGAGCTCTACGACGACGAGATCGCGGCCTATCTCGACGCGGTCGTGCTCGGGCCGGGCGTCCCCCCCGCCGCCGTCGTCTCGAGCCTGGCCGCTCTGGATCCCGGCAAACCGCTGGTCGCGACGCTGGCCGGCGGTGCCGGCGTGCGGTCGATCGCAGCACTCGCGCGAGCGGCGGCGGCCGGCGCGTCGGTCGTCCTGTTCGAGCCGGGCAGCGTATCGGATGTCGATGTGTCCGCGCTCAAGGTGGCGGCCCACGAGCTCGGCGGCAATCTGGTCCACGATCCGTTCTCCGCCCCGACCGGCGCCGGTCCCGCGTGGACCTTCGTTCGTGAAGATCTCGATCTGAGGGTCGTCGCCGAGCGGCCCCCCGGTGGGAGCCGGACCCGTCTGGTGTTCGCCGATCCGCAGCTGCGCTCCCCGGAGCGTGTCGATCTCGGGAGCGGCGAGTCGGTGCCGGTGACGGGCGTCCGGCGCGGGTCCGAGTTCATCGTGGTGGTCGATCCGTCGCCCGAGGTCGTGCTGCTGCGCCTCGAACGGCCGACCGCGGCCGAGATCGAGGCGTTCGGTGAGGAAATCGAGATCGGCGGCGATCGGGAGATGCCGGTCGCCGAGATCCTGCGTCGGCTGCAGGCGTTCGAGGACGATCAGAGCCGACGGATCAGGCACTATCAGGCGCGGCGCAGCATGAGCCTGCGCTTCCAGGGCCGACAGGGCTCGATCGAGGCGACCTACGCCGGCGACTTCTTCTCGACCGAGGACAGCTTTGACTGGGTGTGGTCGGAGTTCTACGTCGGCGGGGTCAAGTGGCGCTCGCGCAAGCTCCCCAAGGTGCCGTTGATTCAGCCGGAGAAGGTCGCCGCGTTGCCGGTGGAGATCCGTCTCGAGAAGGACTACGACTACCGGCTCCGCGGTACCGACGTCGTCGATGGACGCGACTGCTGGGTGATCGACTTCAAGCCGGCGACGGCGGCGCCGGACCGGAGCCTGTACCGCGGTACCGTGTGGGTCGACCGCGAGATCTACGCCCGGGTCCGAACCCGCGCCGTCCAGGTCGGGCTCGAGGGCGACGTGCTGTCGAACGAGGAGACGTACTACTTTTCGCCGATCGACGCCGAGGGACGGCCGGCGCCGTGGTCGGCGTCGAGCTACATCCTACCGCTGAGGATCTCCGGCCAGCAGGTCTTCACGATCCTCAACGCCACGTTGCCGGTCGAGGTCGACAACCGGTTCACCGAAGTGCGGATCAACGGCGACGACTTCGACGCCAACCGGAGTGCGGCGCTGGCGTCGGACGCGACCATGGTGCGGGACACGGAGGCCGGCCTGCGCTACCTGAACCAGACCAAGGACGGCGAACGGGTGGTCGAGGAGAACTTCGACTCCAACCGGTTGTTCTTGGTCGGCGGCGTGTTCTGGGACGAGTCGGTGGACTACCCGATCCCGGCCATCGGGGTCAACTACCTCGATCTGGACTTCAAGGACAGCGGTGCCCAGCTCAACGTTTTCTTCGCCGGCCTGTTCGTCGCCGCCAACCTCGCCGACCCCGACTTTCTCGGCAGCCGGTGGAACGCCGGGGCGAACCTCAACGGCCGTTTCTTCAAGGCCAACGACGAGCTCTACCGCGACGGCGAGGTCGTGCCCGAGGAGACGGTCCGCCAGCGTGCTGGCACCTTCAACCTGTTCGCCGGACGGCCGCTCGGCAAGTTCATGTCGCTCGAGCTGACCTACCGGGCGCGCTACGAGGATTACCACCGGGCTGACGACACGGCCGACGACTTCACACTCCCGACAAACACGCTGACCCACGGATTCGAGGCCAGCCTCGACTACAACCGGTCGGGGTTCCGGGTCGCGGTGGCGGGCGAGGTCGATCGCCGTTCGAGCTGGGAGCCCTGGGGTCTACCCGGAAACGCCGAGTACGACCCCGACCAGCGTGACTACCAGCGGTGGCAGCTCACCGTCGCCAAGACCTGGTGGCTGCCCAAATTCCACAAGATCGGCCTCGTGCTCGAGCACCTCGACAGTGTCGACACCGACCGCTTCTCGGGCTACGACTTCGGTCTGTTCGGCGACTCCACGGTGGCGGGCTACCCGATCGGTCTGGTGCGGGCGGAGCGGGCCTCGGGAGGCCATCTGACCGGAGGCATCAACGTGTTCGAGCTGATCCGGGTGACGGTGAGCGCCGACGCGATGTGGGCGACCAACCGCACCACCGGCCTCGACAACGAGCTCCTGGCGGGAATCGGCGTCGGCGGCACGGTCACGCTGCCGTGGCAGCTGATCATGAACTTCGACGTCGGCTACGCGCTGGCCGGACCGGGCCAGGGCGACGTCGCGGTCCGGGTCTTCCTGCTCAAGCTGTTCCCGAACGACTGACGCCGCACCGGAGGTTTCACGATCGGTTCCGGCTGACCCGACCGAGACGGGGGACGAAGGCTGGCGTGGTTCGGATGTACTCGGCGTAGCCGGGTCGGCGCTCCACCAAGGCGGCGTCGAGCATCGCCACGCCGGAGACCCTGACCAGAAGGAAGGTGAGGAGGGCCGGCCCGAGCAGCGCGAGTGGCCCTCCGGTCGGCACGGCGAACAGACCGATTCCCCACCACAGCACCGCCTCGCCGAAGTAGTTGGGGTGGCGCGAGCGGCCCCACAGGCCGCTGTCGAGGATGCTCCCTCTGTTCCCGGGATCGGCGGTGAAGCGGGCGAGCTGGCGATCGGCGACGACCTCGATGGCGAAGCCGACGGCGAAGAGCGTGACGCCGAGGATGTCGAGCAGGGTCAGACCGACGGCGCCGCCGTGGGCGAGCAGCAGCGGTGACGACACCACCCACAGCGTCACGGCCTGGAGCAGAAAGACCTTGAAGAAGGACACCCACCAGAACGATCGGCCGCTCGCCTCGCGCCACTGCCGGTAGCGGAAATCCTCGTTCTTTCCACGGTTGCGAACCCAGATGTGGGCGGCGAGCCGAATTGCCCAGATGGTGACGAGCGCGGCGACCAACCAGGCGCGCGATCCCGGCGGCGCGTCAGCCGACACGAGGTACCAGGCCGCGAGCACGACGAAGCCCGGGCCCCAGAAAACATCGGCGACTCCCGCGTCGTGGACGGCGAGGCTGAGCAGCCAGAGCGCGCTGAACGAGCCGACTGCGACGACCAGACCTGTCAGGAACGGACGGCCGCTGGTCACCAGCAGCCCGGCGCCGACGACAACGGCGGCGGCGAATACGACGTGGTTCCAATTCTGCCGGGTGTTCATCGCGACCTCCCTGACGGCCGTGTCCTTCCGACAGTTGAAACAGTGAGGGTGCCTGGATCAGTCCACCCACCTAAGGGCGTGTCGCCCCGTCGATGCTCCGATCAGTGCCCTTTGGAATGTCGCCTCACGCGGGATTCGTTCACCGGGTGCTCGATCACGCAGTGACTGGGCGACGTCGAATCGGAGGAGACGGGGTGAAGATCGCGGTGGTCGGAAGCGGCATTTCGGGTCTCGCGGCAGCGTGGCTGCTCGACCGTCGTCATGAGGTGCACCTTTTCGAGAGACGCGCCCGTCTCGGCGGTCACACCAACACTGTCCGTTACCGAACCGACGGGCGGAGGCTTGCCCTCGACACCGGGTTCATCGTCTTCAACGAGCGAACCTACCCGCTGCTCACGCGGCTGCTCGCCGAACTCGAGGTCCCGACCCAGTCGAGCGACATGTCGTTCTCGGTGAGCTGCAGCGACCCCGATATCGAGTACGCATCGCACGGGCTGCGCGGTCTGTTCGCCAGGCAGTCGTTGGCGCTGTCGGCCGCCTACCTCAAGATGCTGTTCGACGTCGTTCGCTTCGGGCGTCGGGGGCGCCGGGTTCTGGCCGGTTCGGCGGACCCGGACGCGACCGTCGCGCAGTTTCTCGCCGACGGCCGGTTCGGCGAGACCTTCACCCGCTTCTATCTCATGCCCATGGTGTCGGCGATCTGGTCATCGGGCACCGACCTCGCCGCGGAGTACCCGCGCGACCCGCTGCTGCGGTTTCTCGACAATCACGGGCTGCTCCAGGTCACCGGTCAGCCCGAGTGGCGCACCGTGGTCGGCGGCAGCTCGAGCTACATCGCGCCGCTGACGCGTTCTCTCGGCGATCGGATCCACCTCGGACGGGGCGTCACTCGGGTGCTCCGTGGTGCCGGTGGCGTCGACATCGTGCTCGATGGCGGCACCCGACACGAGTTCGATCACGTGGTCGTCGCCGCGCACGCCGACCAGGCGCTCGCCATGCTGGCGGATCCGACCCCCGACGAGCGCGAGCTGCTCGGCGCGTGGCGCTACTCGGTCAACGACACATGGCTCCACACCGACCGGTCGCTGATGCCCAGGCGGCGGGCGGCGTGGGCGTCCTGGAACTACCTGATGGGCGACGCCAGCCGGTCCGCCGCGTCGCTGACGTACTACCTCAACCGACTCCAGCGCCTCGACGACGAGACCGACTACCTGGTGTCGCTCAACCCGTCGATCGAACCGGCTCCGGACAC
>JASFPU010000249.1:0-5326 GCA_050115855.1 Holophagae bacterium | reverse complement strand
CGCGGCGAGGGTGACCAGCCACGCCAGCCCGCCGATGGCGAGGATCGCTCCGACGCCGTGGGTCAGGCTGTTGGCGAGCTCCTCGCCCGGGCTGTAGCGCACTGTGCGTTCCGAACTCGTCACGACGAGACCTCCTCGGTCGACCCGTCCGTCAACGTCGACACCCGTTCCAACGTTGAAGGCAGCCGATCGGTTCCCGACGGCCTCGCCTGGGCCGTCGGACGACCCGATTCGACATCTTGTCAGACGATCGCCAGCAGCTCCGACAAGGCGCGAATCTCGTAGCTCGGCTCGACACCGTGACCGTTGCGCTCTCCGGCCGGGTTGTACCAGCAGGTGTCGAGACCGGCGCCGGCGCCGCCCGCGATGTCCGAAACCAGATTGTCGCCGACCATCAGCACCGCTTCGCGTGCAGGCTGACCGGCCCGCTCGAGGGCGTGGTCGAAAATCGCCGGATCGGGCTTGGCTGCGCCGACCTCCCCCGAGATCACGACATCGGCGAAGCAGTCGCGGATCGGGGCCGCGGCAACCCGCGGCCGCTGGACCTCGGCGATGCCATTGGTCAGCAGCAGCAGCCGCGCCCGGCGTTCGAGCTGTCGAACTACGAGCTCCGCCCCGTCCAGGAGCCTCGCCTGACAGCTCAGGATCCGCAGGTACCGCTCGCTGAAGACCTCGGCGTCGGCGGTCACGCCGATCGCCGTGAAGAGCCGCCGGAAGCGCTCGGCCTTGAGCGCTTCCTGGCTGATCTCGCCCCGCTCGTACTCGCGCCAGACGGCGGCGTTGATTCGCGTGTACAGCCCGCCGATGGCGGCCCCGAACGTCAGACCGCAGGCGTCGAACGCGCCCTCGATCGCCGCGGCTTCGGCGGCGTGGTAGTCGAACAGCGTGCCATCGGCGTCGAGGAAGACCCAGTCGTAGCTCACGGCGCTCGCACCACCACCCGGTCGAGGACGGCCGCACCGTCAGGACCGGTGCGAACGGCAACGTGGAGACGGTGACGCCCAGCCCCGGGCGGAGGCGACACGCGGAGCCGGCCGTGTTCGCTCCTCCCCGCGACCCGAACCCGGGTCGGCCGGCCGTCATCCCACCGCATCTCGACCTCGGCGCCGTGCTGTGCGCGACCGACCAGCCAGCCCTCGAGCCAGACCTCGGCGCCGTCGGGGAGGTTGAGCGGGAAGGTGACGTCGTCGCCGTCGCCGAGCCGCCAACCGGACCGATGCGTGAATCGGCTGAACGTCCCCTCGGGAGGATGGGGCGAGCCGCCGTGACGGCGCACCTGGGGCGCTTCGGCCTCGACGACGCGATCGGCGCGCAGCTCGATGACGGCCACCAGCCCGGCCGCGCCGAGCAGCCAGACCGCGGTGGCGGCCGCCGCCAGCCGACGGGCGAAAAACGGCCTCAGGTGAGCCACCGACCACACGAAAACCATGACGACGACGACGACGACCGGGACCACCCACGTCGCGGTGCGCGGCACGAGGAACGACGGCACCAACCAGTCCGTGTCGGCGAGGTAGGACCGGGCGAGTGCGTCGGTCGCCCACCAGCCCCCGTCGCCGGGGTTGACCGACAGGTGGGGCCGGCTCACCAGCACCCACCAGACCGCGACCGACGGCAGCAGCAGCAGCTCGGCGGCCCGCCGCCATCGTCGCGGCTCCCGCAGCAACAACCCGCCCGCGAGCGCGAACGCCGGAAGCATGGGCACCAGGTAGCGCGCCGGCGGCGAACCGCCGCCGTACCACTCGAGGCTGTGCAGCAGGGCCGCCACGGTGGCCGCGCAGCCGACCAGGAGCGCCCGTTCCCCGGGACCGCCACGCCGCCACAACGCGGCGACGCCGGCGAGCGCGATCAGCCACAGTGGCGCCGAGAACAGCAGACCGCCGGCGGGATCGAAGGCGAGGCCGCCGATCACCCGCAGCACCAGCGCCGAGTCCGCCGGCAGCAGGTCGTGCAGCCGCCGGTAGATGCCGAACGGGTGGCCCATGGTCAGCCATCCGACCCCGAGCGAGGCGACTGCGGCCAGCGCGACCACTGCGACACCAACGACACGCCCTCTCCGCCGCAGCCACCAGCCAACCAGAACCGGCGGAAAGGTGAGCAGCGCCAATCGGGTCTTGATCGACGCGGCGACCAACGCCCAGAGGATCGCCGCCCAGCGGCCGCCGCGACCACCGGCAACCGCGCTGAGAATCGCCGCCACCGCCAGGGCGCCGGGCAGCTCGACCCAGATCTGGGTCGCGAACACCGCCAACGGGTAGGTGACGGCCAGAACCAGCACGACCCAGCTCAGCCGGTTGCCCGGCACGCCCAGCCGACGCGCACGACGGGCGATGAGGGACACCGCCAGCGCGCCGGCAAGCGCGAGCAGGACGAGCGCGCCGGTCCGCCCCGCGAGGACGAACCCCGGCAGCAGCAGGACACCGAGCGCCGGCGAGTGCAGCAGGCGGTGGTCCTGCTCGAACACCGCCTCCTCGGGGTGCCGCTGCGGGTCGATGTCATCGGCCAGGTCGACATCGCGATCGCCGGCCATCGACGCCATGACCGCGAGATGAAACGGCTCGTCGCCGTACAGCGGCGGTGTCAGATGGGGCGTCGCGAGCGCCAACGGCAGCAGCAGCGCCGCCACCGCACGCGCCGTCCGTGCCCGCCTCAACCACAGGACGGCGGCCGGCAGCCAGGCCGTCAGCAGCGCAGCGAAAGCGAGATCCGGCGCGTGCCGCTCGCCGAGCAACCGGAGCGGTTCGACCCAGGCGCGGGCGGTCAACCCGCCGACCACGAGGATGGTCCACGGAACCGCCGCGAACTCCCACCGCCAGGTTCCCGACAGCAGCTGCAGCACAGCGACCACGACCGCCGCCACCACCACCCACCACGCGAGATCGCGGTCGCGAGGCGGTGTCGGCCGGGCCGTACCCTCGGTCTCGACAACGACGGTGACACCGTCCGGCAGCCCCGGGTGACGGGTCAATCGGGGGACCACACCCGCCGGCACCTCGAAGATCGAGCGCACCGCGGTGCGCCAGCCGCCCTGCCGCCCGACTCCGACCGGACGACGGATCACTCGCGGGACATCGGACACCGCCCGATCGCGCGGGATCGCGTGACTGAGTGACAGCACCCGGTGCACGTGATCGCCGACCCGGAACCAGGCGACCACGGTGCCCGGCGTGAGGGCCCCAACGCCATCGAGACCGATGTCGAGCACGTACGGCGCACCGGTACCGGCGGGCAGCTCGACATCAGCGAGGTCGCCGCCGAGGGTGAAGCCGCGCCGGTCCGGGCTCGGCGCCAGCGCCGGGCCCACCGTGAACGCGACGAGCAGCCACACGGCACCGGCCGCCCCCGGCGGCAGCCACCGGGTGACCGCCAGCGCACCGAGCGCACCGAGCGCCGACCAGACGCCGAGCTCTGGGAACAGGCTCTGCGGTCCGAGACCGCCCCACGGCGCGAGGGCCATGGCGACCAGACCCGCGCCCGCCAGGCCGGGCAGCCAACGGAGATAGCGGTGACCGGTGCTCTGCGGCTCCTCCGGTCGACCCGCGACGAGCGCGACGACCACCGAAACCACTCCGACGACCGGCAGCACGTCGACCGGTACCGCCGCGGCGAGCAGCGCCGCCACGACGCCGAGATCGCGGCCGCCGAGCCGGACCGCCGCCCCGCCCGCAACGCCGCAGGCGATGAGGGCGATCCCCACCCGCCACCAGGGCCAGCCAACCAACGCCATCCCGGTCGCCGCGCGCGCCGACAGGGCGAGCAGCACGAGCAGCGCCGTGCGCCGCCGGATCGGAACCCGCGGCCAGGCCGACGCCACCGCGGACCAGGCTGCTGCCGCGAGCAGCGGTGGCAGCAGCACCCGCCGCTGGACCGGGTCGGCGACCATGACCAGCGCCCACGCCGGCAGCGCGAGCGTCGCCTCCGCAGCCCGCCGCCGCCAGCCCGCCGGCGCCCACCACCCGGTGGGCGCGAAGGCCAGGACCACCGCCGCCGCCGCCCAGATCGCCTCAATCACAGAGATGCGACCGACCGAGCCCAACGTCGCGCACAGCACCGCGAAGGCCATGGGCGACGACCACGCGGCCAGGCGCGAGCCGGTCATCGCTGTGCTCCGCCAGGAGCGTCCGAATGCATGGACCGCAGTGTACCGCGGGCCCGGCCTCGCGCCCGCGCCGTGCCCGCCGAAAGTGGCAGCAACCAGGGGCAGCGGTCAGCGGACCCGAGCTACACTGTCGCCGTGCAGGGGGACACACGCTACACGGCCATCGTGGTAACGCACGACCACGCGCCGACGCTGCCCGCGTGCCTCGACGCGATCGCCGCGCTCGATCCGGCGCCGGCCGCCGTCGTGGTCGTCGACAATGCGTCGTCGGACGGCTCGGCCGACGTCGTCGCCGACCGCGGCGACCGCGGCCCGAGACTGATCCGTGAGAGCGGCAACACCGGCTTCGCGGCCGCGGTCAACCGCGGGCTGCGCGAGACGTCGTCTCCGTGGGTGCTGCTGCTCAACCCCGACTGTGCGCCTCAGGCCGACTTCGTCGCGCAGCTACTCGACGCGGCGGCCGACCGACCCGAGTCCGACGAGATCGGCTCGGTCACTGGCCGCCTGCGACGGGCTGCGGACAGCTCTCTGGCACCGAACGGCGCCCTGGACGCGGCTGGAATGGTGGTGACGGCGTCGGGCCGGCACTTCGACCGGGGTGCCGGCGAGCCCGACGACGGCCGCTACGGTTCTCCGGCGTGGGTCTTCGGCGGCACCGGAGCGGCAACGCTGTTCCGGCGTTCGGCGCTCGACGACGTCGCCTACCCCGACGGCCAGGTCCTGGCCGAGAGCTTCTTCGCCTACCGCGAGGACGCCGAGCTGGCCTGGCGGCTGCAGTGGCGGGGCTGGCGCTGCCTGTACGTCCCCGACGCGGTGGCGATCCACGGCCGCGGCTTCCGACCCGAACGGGGCCGCCGCGGGCACAAGCTGGTCAATCGGCTGTCGGTGCGCAACCGTTTCCTGCTCCGGATCCACTGCGCCGACCTGGGCTGGCACCTGCGCTGCTTCCCGTGGTGGAAACTGCGCGACATCGCCGTCGTCAGTGCCTGCCTGACCGTCGAGACGTCGTCGCTGCCCGGCCTGCTCGACGTCGTGCGCGGTTGGAGCGATGCGTGGGCGCGGCGACGGTGGGTGATGTCGAGACGCACGGTGCCGTCCCGACGGATCAGCGACTGGTTCCGTAGAAAGGGTCGGGTGGAAGAACTGAACCCAAAATGAGCGATTCTCGCCGGCGATCTGCACCACGTTCCTGGGCTCTGAGGTTCGGGAAAATACTCGACGTACCCA
>JASFPU010000248.1:0-5327 GCA_050115855.1 Holophagae bacterium | reverse complement strand
AAGCAGCGGCTCCCGATGCCGGGAGCCGCTGCGGTCGAGGTTGATGGTTCAGGTCGGCGTTACTGGATCGTGAAGCTCACGGTCGTCGCGACGCCGTCCCAGTCGTAGCCGTTGGCCGACACACCGGCGACGGCCGCCGTGTAGCTGCCGGCGGGTGTGCCGGGCCGGTTCTTGCCGCCCGACTTCGTGTTCCAGCTGCCCTCGGCGACACCGGCGGCATCGCTCTGGCCAGTGGTCACCGTCAGGCTCTCCGGTCCGGTGATGAGGAGGTCGACGGTCGCCCCTTCGAGCGGCAGGCCGGTGTCGCTGTCGAACACCGTGGCGCGGAACGTCACCTGGTCACCCGCAGTGAACGTCCCCTGCTGGTTGAAGGTGGTGTTCTGCCCGTGTCCGGTGTAGAGACCGGTCAGCACCTCGGACACCCCCGCCGGGCTGGTTGTCTGACCCTGGTTGGTGGGCGTGGCGCACAGGATGTTGCTGAAGCCGGACTCGCAGCTGTCCTCGTAGGCGGTCACCTTGTAGCAGTACTCCTGGCCGTTGGTCAGGCCGCTGTCGAGGAAGCTCAGCGTGTCGCCGGCGTCGGCGACGATCTGGGCCTTGCCGTTCTGGTCGTAGTACACGGTGTACCCGGTCGCGCCGGTCACGGACGACCACGTCAGAGTCACCTCGCTGTGGCCGGGGACCGCCGCGTCGAGGGTCGGTGCCTCGAGCGTGCAAGGAGGCGTTGTCGAGGTACTGGCAGACGCCATCAGGAACGGCGCCGCGCCGTCCAGGTTCATGTTGTGGGTCCAGAGGTTCCAGATCGTGTCGCCCCACGCTTTGAGCTGGTCGAAGAAGGGGTCCGACTGAACGACGTACGCCTCGGCACTGAGCGTCAGATTCCCGGTGCCGTTGATCTCGTCGCGCAGGAACTCGACGTACTCTCGGCTCGTCGTCTGGTAGTACAGGTTGACCTCGACCGAGTCCGCGCCGGCGGGAATGTTCATCGACACCTCGTCGTAGCCGCCGGCGTACTCGCCGGACGTGTAGAGGTTCGGGTCCTCGCCTCCGTGCCACACCGGAACCGACAGCCGCTCGGCCGCGTTGTCGATGTCGAACCCCTTGGGCGGAATCCGGTTGTCCTTGTAGCGGCCAGTGGCGAGGGCAAAGTGGAAGGTCTTGGTCTCGCCCGTCAGATCCGTGCTGCTCGGCTTCATCTCGTAGACCAGCTCGTCGGCGTAGTACTCATTGGCGGCCAACGGCTGAGGATCGGGCACATCCTGGCCGAGGTAGGGGTAGTCGAGGCCCTTCAGCGTCCCGGCCGCGGCGTCGTACGGGTTGACCTCGTAGATGAGGCCGCCGCCGGCGTACGCCTTGATGTTGACGAACATGCGCCGGCCCTCGGGGAAGCCCGAGATCAGCTTGTGGCCCGAGTTGTTCTGGACCTGGAACGACAACGCCCCGCTTGCGGCTTCGTAGCTGACATTCTTGATGGTCGCGGCGAGCAGCAGCTGCTGTCGGGCTCGGTCGGCGCCGGCGAGCAGCGCGACGGGATCGATCCCCTCGCCCTGGCCGAGATCCAGGGTCAGCGCGGCCGCACCCTGGTTGAGCTGCTGGTCGTTGAAGGAATCGTAGTTCGGCGAGCCGGGGACGGCGCTCGCCAGCACCGTCGACACCCAGACGTTGCCGCCGGTCATGTCGTGCAACGGCTGGCCGCTGTTCGGGTGCTCGAGGCTCCCGTCGGGGCGGACCACGGCGTCCCGCTTGTCGGCGCCGGCGCCCGTCACGTCGCGCATGTGGCAGTCCTGGCACTTGGCGGCGGCCGTGATGCCGGGCGCGCCCTGGGCCTGGAACTCCGGGTTCGTTTCGGTGCCGCCCTGTTGGCCGTAGGCCGACAGCATGAACTCGGAGAACGTCCGCTCGACGTGGAAGTAGGAGGAGGCCGAGTTGAGCTCCGACGGCAGGGGTTGGGACGCATTGGCACCCAGGTTGGCCAGGATCGGGTTCGACACGTCGTGGCAGGTGGCGCACATGAACTTGCTCTTGTGGAAGCGGCTGTACGCCATCTGGTGCCGCGCGTTGGCGTCGGCGAACGACGCCCGCTTGGCGGCGTCGGCGGCGACGAAGTACTGGCCGGAGGCGGCCTCGGTGTAGTTCAGCGGCGGCTCGTGGGCGCTGAAGAACGGTGCGCCGTTGAACATGGAGATCGCCTGGGACTCGGCGGCGTCGGCGACGTACGTGGCGTCAGCGGCCGGCTGCGACGGGGTGTCGCTCGCGTTGGTCTCGTCCCAATAGCCGAGCCAGTCGCTGCCCTCCCGCGTGCCGGCGTGGGTGCTCTCGAAGTGCGGATCGTACATCCGGTGGCAGAAGTCGCACTGCACGCCGTCGAAGTCCGAGCCGGTCATCAGCGACGCGTTGGTCGGGTCCGAGCGGCCCTCGAGCCATCCCTTGGGAAAGTGGCAGCGCTCGCAGATGTCCGTGGCGTTGGGCGTGCCGACGGCCCAGATCGAATCTTGCGCGCCGACCGTGAGGCACGACCAGAACAGGAAGTCCCGCGCCGACTGGGCCATCATCGAGCCCTTCCAGTTGAAGCCGGGCTCGACCGCCTCGTTGTAGCCCGAGTGGCAGTTCAGGCAGCGGGTCGGATCCTCCAGGGTCACCTGGCCGGGTTGCGTACCCGGCATGCGGACCAGCGGATCGTCCTCGACGAGTACAGGTGTCCATGCATAGACCACGACCGCGAGGCCGATGGTCGCCAACGCAACGAGCTTCGTCCGACCCATGACGGATGTCCTCCTTCTGATCACAGCCGCGAGTTGTCGATGCCGTGTTTATCTCACGAACGATTCCTATTTGTCAATGAATCGTCTCATCTTGAGATGGCGTCTCTACTTTCGAACCGGTGCGGGTCGCGCAGAGGATCAGTGGTCGTCGACGGACACCACCGCCTGCTCGTCGTCGCCCGACACGAGCAGCTCGCCGGAGAACAGACTCGAGTTCTTGACGAAGAAGACGACCGGCACGTCGCCGGCCAGGTGTGCGAGGCGCTCGGCGTAATCGAGCTCGGCGCCGTCGTCGGGCGTGGCCAGGCCGAAGAACACGACGTGGGCCTCGGCGTTGCGCCGTCGGATGATGTCGCCGATCGTCTCGCCCGACGCCTCGTCGTGGACCAGGACGTCGGTCTCGACATCGATGCGGATCTCCGCCACGAGCTCCGACAGATGGCGCTCGGTGCGCTGCCGCATCAGGTCGTTCGACGCCAGGCTGAGCACCCGGACGCGGGCGTCGCGCCACTCCGGGTTGCGGGTCAAGAGGTAGGCCAGCAGGAGCATCAGGTCGCTGTTCCGCTGCAGCCCGCCCCACCAGATGTGGATGGTGCGGCGCTCGCCGGTCCTGGGAAACAGGTGGCGCGGCCGGATGCGGGACACGATGAACGACATCGAGTACCTCTCGAGACGTTTCATCGCCCGAAGGAAGTCGGCGAAACGCGACCGATCATCCGGCCAGCCGACCATGACCGTGTTGCTCGACATGCCGGCGATGCCGTTCGCCTGGGCGGTGTCGACCATGCCGGCGACGAGGTCCTGAACCTCCTCGAACTCTGGAAAGACCACCAGCCCCTCGCGCGAGAAGATGCGCCGCATCTCCGCCTCGCGTTCCATGATGTCCGGCGGCTGCTCGCTCAACCCGACCTTCAGGTGGCAGACGGTGACGATGCCCCGGCCCTGGGAGAACCAGTTCGCGAACCGGATCGCGTCGAGCGACCCCACCGGGTCCGACGCGAAGACCAGAATGTGCGGCCGCCAGCTCCGTGCGCTGACCGGCTGCGCCGCGAGCCGGATCAGTGCCCACCGGATCAGCGACTCGTAGGTGCCGCGCCGGGCGTCGCCCCACCGGGAGCGCCGCTCGCGTCGGGCGAGCAGCAACCAGATCGCGGTCACCGCGGCGCCCGCCACGAAGCACGCCAGGGGATTGACCAGCAGGGCGGCGCCGACGCACCCGACCCCACCGAGCAGGTTGATGCTCCAGTGGACGCGGAGACGGGGCCGCCAGGACGGGTCGCCGCTCAAGGTCTCGAGCGCCGCGGCGAGGTTGACGACGGCGTAGACCGTCAGGAAGAACATCGTGATGAACGGCGCGACGCGGTTGAGGTCGCCGATCGCGACCGCGCCGAGGGCAATGACGAGCGTCAGCGCGTAGCCAGGCGCGAGCTCCTTCCAGCCGCCTCCGGAGCGACCGAAGAAGCGCGGCGCGATACGGTCCATGGCGAGCGCCTGCAGCGTGCGCGGCGCGCCGAGCATCGAGCCGACGGCGGACGAGAAGATCGCACCGAGCAGCCCGGGAACGATCAGCCACGGCCCGAACAGCGCGACCCGGGTCCAGACCAACGTGTCGGTGCGGCACTGCTCCGGCGTCGCGCCGATCGACAGCAGAAACGGAATCGTCAGGTACACGGCGAACCCGGTCAGCACCGCGAGCACCGACCCGACAGGAATCGCCCGGCCAGGCTCGCGGAGGTCCCCGGACAGCCCGAGACCCGCCATGACGCCGGTCACCGCCGGGAAGAAGACCGCGAAACCGGCCCAGAACCCGAGATCGCCGGTCGCCGTGGTCATCGAGATTTCGTGCTCTGCCGTGGTCAGCGCGGCGCCGGCGGCGAGCACGACGAGCGACGCCCCGACCATGATCAGAATCGGGATCTGGGTCTTCAGCGCGAACCCGGCGCCGACGATCGACAGCGCGCCGACCAGCGCGACGATGGCGAGCGCCGCGAGCTGGATCGGCACCGCCGGCCAGACCAGGCGGAGCGCCTCGGCGAAACCGAAGGCGTAGAGCGTCACCGAGAACGCCTGAGAGAAGAACAGGGGCACGCCGACGGCGCCGCCGATCTCGGGCCCGAGGCTGCGCGACACGATGTAGTAGGCGCCACCGGTGCCGACCTTGATGTTGGTCGCGATCGACGAGAAGGACAAGGTGGTGATCAGCGTGATGACGTTGGCGGCAATCACCACGAGCAGCGCCCGCGCCAGCCCGAGGTGTCCGACGAGCCAGCCCGACCGGAGGTACATGATGACGCCCAGGATGGTCAGCGTCGTCGGCAGGTAGACACCGAGAAAGGTGCCGAGCTTGGGCGATGACTGCGGATTCGTCGGTGTCTGCGCAAAGGTCATCGCCGATGCCTCCGCCTCGCCCCGATCGACATCGGATTGCCCCCGACCCACGACCATCCCCCCGCGCCGGTCACCGCGCCTCCCTGAGCTCGCGGGCGAGACGGAGCCCGGCGGCGGTCAGCGACGGGTACCAGCTCAGCCGCCGCCCGTCGACGGCCAGGGCGACCGTCGAGCCGT
>JASFPU010000247.1:0-5328 GCA_050115855.1 Holophagae bacterium | reverse complement strand
AAATTGACAGACGTGCGGATGGTCGAGCGCCGACAGGACCCTCGCCTCGCGGAGGAACCGCGCCTTGCGCATCGGATCGAGTCGTTGATCGGGGCGGATGACCTTGAGCGCGACACGGCGCCCAATCCGGTCGTCCTCGCCGACGAAAACCGATCCCATGCCGCCCTGGCCGAGCTTCTCAACGACCCGAAACCGACCGATCCGGGTGCCGAGTTCCTCCGGGGCTCTGGCGTCGGTCATATCCCATTGTAGGCCGCTCCGGGCGGGTCGATCGCGGGGTCGACCGTCGATCTGTCGCGTTCGTCCAGGCTCTCGTCGCCTTCGTCCATTCACTTCCGGCCGGCTCGGACCGACACTGGTCGGTGCCGGGACACGGCGTCGCCTCGAAAGACGACCGCCGTTTCCTCCAGCTCAGCCTCGCGAGGGCAGAACGGCCAAGACCACCGCGATCGGACCGGTCGCGGTCCTTTTTTTGACGTGCCACAATGTCGAAGATGATGACGTGGATCGAGCTCCGCTCGATCGCCACCGCCGCTGTCTGGGTCGCGCTGGCGCCCACTCTCGGCACGCTCGCGTGCCGGGCGGGGAACGGTGGGTCGGCGATCGACGAGCTGCTCGCGCTCGATGCCCGCGGCCGGGATGTCGTCGTCGTGCTGTCCGACACGCATCGCCTCGACCATGTGACGGGATTCGCGGCTCCGCCCGATGATCCGACGCCGAACGTCGCGCGCCTGATGCGCGACGCTGTCGCGTTCGAGGCCGCCCTGACACCCGTGCCGATCTCGGCACCGGCGTACGCCACACTCATGACCGGCATGGCTCCGCTCGACCACGGCCTGCTCAACAACGAACAGCCTCTTCCGGTGGGACCCGTTCTGCTCCAGGAGCAGCTCCACGACGCCGGCTACCGGACCTCGGCGGTGGTCGGAAATCCGTACTGCTCGGCCGGTCACGGCTTCGCGCGTGGATTCGACGCGTTTTGGGATCGAATCGACGGCGTCGGCAACCGCGGCGAGGTCATCACCGACCAGGCCGTCAGATGGCTCGACACCGTTGCTGACGACCGGCCGATCTTCCTGTTTCTCGCCTACATGGATGCGCACACGCCCTACATCACCGACACGATTCCACCGAGCCTCCGGGTCGAGGTCAACGGCGTCCACCTGCTCGACGCCCGGGCCGAGAACGCACACGTCGAGCAGCGGTACGAGCTGACGCTGCAGCCGGGCCGCAACATCGTTCGGTTGCTCTTCCTCGAAGATGGCGCGCCGGCGAGCCCCGACACCGCGGCGAGCCCGCTTCACGTGCGGGGGATGCACCTCGCGAGCGGCCGACCAGTCGAACGGACGGACGGCGTCGATCCCGTGCCCGGCACCGGCTTCTCCCGGCTCGCCAACCGCAGCGAGCTCGAGATCGTCAATCGCGGCAGCGAGCCGGTCACCGATGAGCTGGTCTTTCGCTGCTATCGCAAGTACCGTCACGAGAACATCCCTCGCTATTACCGTGCGGGCGTCGCAAGCTTCGACCGCAGCTTCGGCCGTCTCGTCGCGGCGCTCAAAGAGCGCGGACGGTACGACGACGCGGTCGTCGTCTTTCTGTCCGACCACGGCGAGATGCTCGGCGAGCACGACGCCTGGGGCCACGTCGAGCACGTGTTTCAGGAGAGTCTCCAGGTGCCGCTGGTGATCAAGGCGCCGGGCCTGCCCGGCGGGCGACACGATGCGACGCGGATCGGACTGCGCGACGTCCACGACCTGATTCTCGAGGTCGCGCTCGGCACCGACCCCGAGCGCCGGCGCGCCATCGCCGAGCGCCGACGCCTTCCTTTCGTCGCGGCCACCTATCCGCCCGAGGGCAGTTCGTTGCAGGTCGCCGCGCTGTCGGACGGATTCAAGGTGGTCGTGGACGCTGACGCAGCCGAGCACGCCTACGACCTCGGTGCGGATCCCGGCGAACGGGTCGATCTCCTGGCGGCGGGTCCCGGCGGTGCCGCCGTCGATCGGCTACTGACCATCGCCCGATCCGAGCTCGCCGCCGCGGCGTCAGCCAAGTGGCTCGACATCGAGGTCCTCAGCCCGGCCGAGCGGGACCGGCTGCGCGCGTTGGGCTACCTCGACGCGACCCCCTGATTCAGCGGCTGGTCGCCGACCAGGCGCCCGTGTCGCCGGACTCGAAGCCGTCGACGAACAGCGGCTGTCCGATCTCGTCGGCGCCGATGTCGGGCGACGCATCCCGCTCGGTGCCGTCGATGTCGGCATCGCACTGACCCGCGGGCAGCACGGTGCCGGCGTCGACCGGCGCCGAGGCCGCATCGACCAGGTGCAGGTCTCCGGCCTCGACATCGGCGAAGAGGACCAGCGGAACGTACGTCAGGTTGGTCGCCAACACGCCGGTCCCGCCGCGGTCCCAGATCCGGTCCGACACCAGGTTGTTGGCCAGAGTGACCGAGGTCGCGATGAAGCGCCACTCCATGGAAGACGCGGTCGGGGCCTGGGTCGACGCGACGGTGTTGTGGACCGCGACGGCGTCGTCGGCGCCCCACAGGCTGATTCCGGAGTCGAAGCCGTCCGGCGACGCGAAGAGCCCCGGGTCGCCGGCCGCGACGAAGTTGTTTCGGATGATCCCACCCGTGTGACCATCGGCCCCCGGGCCGAGCCCGAACCCGACCCCCCGCGCACAGTCGACGACGACGTTGTCCTCGACCACGCTGTCCTGGCACTGTCGCCACATGTGGATGCCGTGCTCAGACAGACCGTCGTCACACCAGAAACCCTCGATCCGGTTGCGCCGGACCAGCCACCCGGTCGCCGCGTGCGCGTCGAGACCACCGGTGTAGCAGTTGTTTCGAATGTGAGGCCGCCCGGCATCGGTGAGCTCCAGGTGCGAGCACTCGAGCGTGCCGAAGTCCACCGTGCCATCGCCGACCGGGTTGACCTTCACCGCTTGCTCGCCCGGATCGATGACGTGCACGTTGTGAATCAGGATGCCGCTGATCGGGACATCGGGACCGCTGGCGTGGATCGGGTGAAAGTACGCGCGCTGCAGGGTGAGATCCGCGATCGTCGTGTCTGACGCCTGGATGCTGATCAGCTCGCCGGTCACGTACCCGCCGTCGAGCACCACCGAGTTGCGGTCGCCGCTGGCCGACCGCAAGGTCACACCGGGCGTCGAGAACACCAGACGATGGGTCGCATCCCCACCGCTCATGTCGTACACGCCGTCGTGCAGCACGATCGTCGTCCCGGTCGCGGCGTTTGCCACCGTGCTGCGGAGGTTCGGGGCATCGGACGGCCACCGCTCGATGGTCGGCCCGGTCGGCGGCGGCAACGGCGCACACGGATCCCAAGCGGTCAGTCGACCCGACCCGGCGACCAGCACTGCAACACCGACGAATAAAAATCGAAGCTGCGTCATCTCGCGATGGACCCATGTCCATCATGCGCCCACCGACGAACCGTTCGGGTGAGCGCCGTCACGTCACGGCGACGACGCGTCCCACTCGTCGAGTGTCCCCGACTCGAAGCTCGAGCCGAAGGTCGGGCAGCTCAGCCCCGGAGTGGTGTGCGAGCCGGGCAGCCAGGGGTCGTGAAGAATCGTGCCGCCGGGCTCGGCGTAGATGCCGTCCCCCGCGCCGGGCCCCTGGCCCGACGGACCGGTCGGGTCACCCCACCAGACCCGACGGGCCAGGACCGTCACCGGGCTGTCGAGGTAGACTCCGGTGCCGTTGCCGACAACGTCGTTGCACATCAGGTTGAACGGGCCGCCGCCGGTGAGGTCGAACAGGGTGACGCCCGATGCGTTCCCGGAGAGCAGGTTCCGCTGGACGACGACCGCCGCCACGTCGGCGGTGTCCCGGTTGACGATCACGCCGTCCGACGCGTTGCCGGTCACCGCTGAGTCGACCACCGTGACGGGGCCGGCGTCGACGTTGACCTTGATCCCCTCGGCGAGGCCGTTGGTCGACACCACCTTCCGGACGAGCACCGACCCGGCGGTGTGGTCGACCCGCACGCCGGCGCTCGAGTTGCCGTCGGTGGTCGTCCCGAGGATCTTGACCGGGCCGGCGGCGTGGGACACGAGAACGCCGCTGCCGATGTTGCCGTTGGCGGTACAGCCGGTGATCTTGACCTCGTCGAGCGGATCGGGATCCTGCCAGAAGATGTTGAAGCCCGACCCGGCGAGGTTGCCGTTCGCGATCGAGTCGGTCACCGTCACGACGCCCGGAGCATCGATCGTGACGCCGTACTCGGCGTTGTTCGAGGCCGTCACGCCGCCGATGGTCACGTCACCCACGGCGCGCAGGTCGTAGCCGTCGTCGCCGTTGCCGTTGGCGTGGCCGCCGGCGAGCTCGACGTCGCCGACCACGCTGGCCTCGACCGACAGCCCGTCGAACGCGTTGTCGTCAAGATCGCAGTCGGTGACCGTGACCGGACCGACGACGTTCCGAAGCCGCACGCCGCTGTCGTTCCCTGTGAAGCCGTTGGTGCTGACCGTCGTGTTGATCAGGGTCACCTGCTCGACCGGGTCGACGCCGTTCCAGTCGATGTCGACCCCCACGTCGCCGCTTCCCTGGATGTCCGAGCTCGCGATATACGCGCCCGTCGTCACCCATGCCCAGATCCCGCGGCCCGCGTTGTCGGTGACGGTCGCGCCGCTGATCATCACGTAGCCGTCGACGTCGAAGTCCAGGCCATGGTCGCCGTTGCCCACGGCCGTCGGGTTGACGAGCTCCGCCATGGCGTCGATGTTGATGATCAGCACGCCGTCCATGGTGTTGGAGTTCGTCGTGCAGTCCTCCAGGTACGCGCCCGACGCACCGTCGATCTGGATTCCGTGCCGGTCGTTGGAGTTGGCGGTGCACCGCCGCATGGTGATGTTCCCCGTGTTGTCGAGGAGGAATGCGGTATAGCCGCAGTTGCTCGCGTTGACGTCGTAGAGCACCGCTCCGCCGTGGTGGTTCAGGTAGACGCACGACGAGCCGGCGCCCGACGAGAAATCGATGCCGTCGATCGTGACCAGGTTGTGATTGGTGTCGCCGCTGTGCCGGAGCGTGTGCCCCGAGGCCGGGGCAACCAACACGGTTCCCGGTCCGGAGGCGGCCTCGAGGGTGATGTTGCCGACCGAGGCCATGTCGCTCAAGTCGACGTTCTCCGGGTACGTCCCGGGCGCCACGCTGATCACGTCACCGCCGAACGACTTCAGGACCGCCCCCTGAATCGTGCAGCAGGGCGTGCAGCTCGAGTCGCTGCACGAACCGCTCGGATCGACGCTCCACGTCGTCGCCGACACCGAACCCGCGGTCAGGACCGCCACCACCAGGACACACAG
>JASFPU010000246.1:0-5339 GCA_050115855.1 Holophagae bacterium | reverse complement strand
CAGTCGCCGACCAGGACCGTGGTCTGGTTGCCCCAACGACTGTTCGCCGTCGGACGCCCCCTTCGGAGATCCGAGCCGTCGATGATGTCGTCGTGAATCAGGGTCGCGGTGTGGATCATCTCGACGACCGCGCCGTATCGAACGTCGCGCTCGCCGGTGTACGAAAGCATTCGACTGATGAGCAGCACCAACGCCGGACGCAGCCGCTTGCCGCCGCTTCCCAACACGTAGGTGCACACCTCTCGAACCATTGGTTCGGCCCGCCTGAACTCCCGGTCGAAGAACGCATCGACGTCGTCGAGTCGACCGAGAATCGGCCAGAAAATCCCGCGGATCTGCTCCGCACGTCGAATGCCGGGCATTGCCTTCATAGCGCGCGGAGTCTAACACGCCGCCATCGGCGTCTCTTCCAGGCGCGAATGGTCATTCCAGCGGCCCAGGGTCGGTCACGCACGTCATCCCCGATGGCGGTCCCGGCAGCCACGCCCCGCTCGGAGGTCCAGCCGACGGCCGCCAGTCCAAAAAACCGAGCCGATTGGTCGCCCCCTGGGGATCGACGATCACGACCTCGACCGGCAGTCCGGCGTCGTTCAGCGTGACCTCGAGTCGATCGATGCCGCCGACCTCGCGCGGCCGCAGCACGATGCCCGACGTCCCCTGCTCGGCGAGGTCGAACCGTTGCGACGCGGCCTCTGGATCGAGCAGCGCCGCGAGCGGAAACCTCTCCCACTCGCGATCCGACAGGCGGTGCTCGTCGCACGATCCGGCCTCGAGATCGACCAACCGGGCCACCCGACCGTCGAGACCCATGAGCCGAACCACCGGATCACCGGTGTGGAACAACGCACGGTCCGGCCATGCCACCCAGACCTGCCCAGCCGCCTGTTCGCCGAGCGTCATCCCGGCTGGCACGTACTCCTGGCGGTAATCGGCGGTCCACGAAGGCTGCCGGGACAGGGCGTTCGCCAGCGCCTCGAGTCGATCGGTTGCCGGGCCCTGCCCTGACACCACTCCACCTCCCGCCACGAGGCCGCTGGCGACGACGGCGACGATGCGGCGGCGGAATCTCATCACGAGACGTTCAGACGTCGTCGGCGACGGTCTCGACGTAGAGCGTCTTGAGCGCCTGAACGACAACGAAGATCCGCTCGTTGTTGCTCTCCACGGACGTCGGTAGCAGGAAGAAACCGTGCTCCTCGACCGAGTACTGAGACACCCTCCCGTGGACCACCTCGCCGTCGAAGAACTCGACACGAGCCGACGCCCCGTTGCTCTGCGGGTAGAGGTCGAAGCTCGAGATCTGCACCTCGAGATCGCGCTTGCGCGGGTCCTTGATGAAGAAGACCGCCTTGAGGCCCTCGAACTCCGCCCGCACGGTATCGCCGTCGGGGGTCACGATGTCGACGTGTCGATCGTGTGGGGTGAACTCCCGTTCGAGCCGGCCGCGCCTGGTGGTTCCGTCGCGGTAGTGCAGCACGACCTCGCGGCCGGTCCCATCGCTCATGGTGTTCCCCCTCCAAGCGCGCTGATCGCGCCACGCTCATGCTATCACGCAACGCGGAGATCGGCGGCACCGGTCCGTCAAGGTCGCATCACGATGCGGTGTGGAATCGACTCCCCGACGTCAGTGCCGGAAGTGCCGACGCCCGGTCATGACCATCGCCACGCCGAGGCGGTCGCACGCCGCGACCACGTCCTTGTCCTTGATCGAACCGCCCGGCTGGATCACCGCACGGACACCGGCCGCGTGGAGCGCCTCGACGCCGTCGGGAAACGGGAAGAAGGCATCCGAGGCAGCGACGCTGCCGGTCAGGTCGTGACCGTGTTCCGTCGCCTTGGAGACCGCGATCTTCGCCGCGTCGACCCGGCTCATCTGACCGGCCCCGATGCCCAGGATCCGGTCCGTCGATCCGACGACGATGGCGTTCGAGCCGACGTGCTTGACGACCCGCCAGGCGAGCTCGAGGGCGGTCGTCTCGGACGCGGTCGGACGGCACTGGCCGGCAACCTCGCGCCGCTCGTCGTCCCAGCCGCTGTCGCGCTGCTGGAGCAGGAAGCCGCCGTCGACGTCACGGATCACGGTGCCCGTGGCCTCGGCCGGTGCGGCCTCCAGGACGCGGAGGTTCTTCTTGCCGGCAAAGACGTCGAGCGCCCCGGGCTCGAAGCCGGGCGCGATCACCACCTCGGCGAACTGCTCGACCACCGCCTCGGCGAACCCGGCATCGACCTGCCGATTTGCGGCGATAACGCCGCCGAACGCTGACAGCGGGTCGGTCGCGCGAGCGATTCTGAACGCCTCGGTCATGTCGTCGGACAGACCGACCCCACACGGGTTGGCGTGCTTGATGACCGCCACGCCCGCGGCCGGGAGATCCCACACCAGTCGCCAGGCGCCGGTGGCGTCACCGAGGTTGTTGTACGACAGGGCCTTGCCCTGGTGCTGCTTGGCTCCGGCGAGCCCGCTCGTCCCCGGCCGACGGAGCACCAGACCCCACTGATGCGGGTTCTCGCCGTAGCGCAGCTCGCGGGGCACTCCGTCAAGCAGCTCGGCCGCCACCGTCGCCGCCGAGGTCGACGGTCCTCCGTCGCCCATCAGACCGGGCAGACGGGCTGCGATCGTCGCATCGTAGGCGGCCGTGTGCTGGAACGCCTTGACCGCCAATCGTCTCCGCGTCGCCTCAGTGACTCCGCCCTCGGCGAGCTCGTCGAGCAGCGACCCATAGTCGGCGGGATCGACAACGACCGTCACCCGCGCGTGGTTCTTGGCCGCCGCACGGATCAGGCTCGGTCCACCGATGTCGATCTGCTCGACCGCCTCGCCGAGGTCGACGCCGTCGCGAGCCGCCGTCTCCCGGAATGGGTAGAGGTTGACCACCACGAGGTCGACAGTGGGGATGCCGAGCTCGGCGAGCTGCGCTTCGTGGTCGTCTGACGGAGCGGCCAGGATCCCGGCGAAGATCCGGGGATGGAGGGTCTTGACCCGTCCGTCCAGAATCTCGGGGAAACCGGTGTGGTCACCGACCGCGACCACCTGACACCCCGCATCGTTCAGCGCCCGCGCTGTACCGCCGGTGGACAGCAGGGTCCAGCCGAGTGCTTCGAGCCGTGGGCCGAGCGTGTCGAGAGCGGTCTTATCGGACACCGAGATCAGGGCGAGATTGGGCATGGGCGCCTCCTTCAGCGACGGTCGGGATTGTAACGCGACACCGGAGGGTCGATGGTGGCTGGATGCCGGATGCCGGATGGGCGGTGGAATCGCTCTCGATCCCGATCCCGATCCCGATCCCGATCCCGATCCCGATCCCGATCCCGCCGAACGGTACAGGAACCGGAGCACGCCCACGATTCACGATGACCGGGCTCGACGAGCCGGACGTGCGTTGAAGACCGACGCGAGCTCCCTCTCGATGTCGATTGACGCGGCACGTCCGCGATGCTGTCTCGACCTCGCCACACTGAGACCGGGTACGATAGCTGGGAGGTCATGAAATGAAGCAGCTGGCGTCGGCCGTCGTTCCGCTCGTGATCCTGGTCGCCTGCGGCTCTCCCTCTGCACCTCCAATCGGTGGCGACGACGGTCGGCCGGCGCCGGGCGGCACGGTGGTGATCGGACTGCTGAGCGACATCCAGAGCTGGAACCCGTATCTCGTCGAGGATCTGGACAGCGAACAGGTTCTCTCCCTGATCTACCCGTCGCTCGCCGTCGAGCAGCCCGACTACCGGCTCCACCCGCCGAGTTTCGAGCCGGCACTGGCGCGATCCTGGTCGTGGTCCGACGACCACAGAGTGCTGACCCTCGAGCTCGATCCGACCGCCCGCTGGTCGGACGGCGTCCCGATCAGTTCGGCGGACGTCGTCTTCACCTGGCAGGTTCAGACCTCGGACGAGGTGGGCTGGCTGTACGGCGACTCCAAGAGCACCATCGAGCGCGTCGAGCCGGTCGACGAGGACACCGTGCGCGTCGTCTTCACCCACGAGCATCCGTACCAGATGATGGAGCTCAACGACGGTTTGATCATCCCGGCCCACGTTTGGGGCAACATCCCCTTCGCCGACTGGTCCGCCACCGACTGGCGGTCGCAGGTGGTCGCCGGCGGCCCGTTCACGCTGGACCGCCACGTCCCCCAGCAGGAGATTTCACTCGTCCGCAACCCCGGTTACGCGACGCCGGATCGGCCCTATCTGGACCGTGTCGTGTTCCGCATCGTCCCGTCCGAGCAGAGCCTGGTCACCCAGCTGCTTGCGGGTGACATCGACTTTCTGCAGTCGATCCCCCCGTCGGAGTTCAACCGGTTCCGGAGGCGGGACGGGATCGATCTGGTGATCTACGACGGGCGGTCGTACAGCCACGTCTGCTGGAACACGACCCGGCCCGCACTCGCCGACCGGAGGGTCCGCCAGGCGCTGACCACCGCGATCGACCGCCAGACCTTGATCGACGTGGTCTACGCCGGCTTCGGTCGCATCGCGGTTGGCCCCGTGCTGTCGACGTTCTGGGCGTTCGACGACCGCCTCGCCCCGCTGCCGTTCGACCCGGCGGCCGCGCAGGCGCTGCTCGCCGAGGCCGGCTGGCGGGATTCCGACAACGACGGAATGGCGGATCGCGACGGCGCGGCACTCTCCGTCGAGCTGCTCGCCCCGGCCGAGAATGAGACCCGGCAGGACCTGGCAATCCTGATTCAGGAGGACCTGCGCCGGGTCGGCGTCGCCGCCGAGCTCCGGATCGTCGAGTGGGGCACCATGGTCAGCGCGATGCAGTCGGGCGAGTTCGACGGCCTGATCAACCAGTGGCAGGAGCCGACTCGGATCGACCTCGACGGAATCTGGCACAGCGCCGGCCCTGGCGATCCGACCTTCAACTTCGGTCGCTACTCGAATCCGGAGGTCGATCATCTGCTGAGTGCCGTCGCGGACGTCGCCGACTTCCACGCCCGTGAGCCCCTCTACGACCGAATCCAGGAGCTCATCGTCGCCGATCAGCCCTACACGTTCCTGGTCGAAACGGTCCGGATCACCGCCCACTCTTCCCGCATCCACGGCGCCGACATCAACGCGGCAACGCCGTACTTCAACATCGGCGACTGGTTCGTCCGAACCGAGGCCGACCGCTGAGCCCATGGCACGTTTGATCATCCGCCGACTGCTGCTGCTGGTCCCCATGGTGTGGCTGGTGGTGACCCTGACGTTCGCGGTCGTCGTCGCGGCGCCCGGAAGCTACGCCGACACCGTCGACCACCCGGGGCTCAGCGCCGAACAGCGCGATGCGCTGCGGACCCGCTACGGCCTCGATCAGCCGGTGCACCACCAGTACCTGGCCTGGCTCGGCGCGCTCGCGACCG
>JASFPU010000245.1:0-5415 GCA_050115855.1 Holophagae bacterium | reverse complement strand
GTCGCACCGTCCAGCAGGACGAGATCAGTGACCGGCGCGCCGCGGTGGAAAACCGCCAGACCGAGCCGTGTCCGCGAGCTGCGAAGCCGGTTGGCAGGCGGGCCGATCTCGATGCTGGCGGGCCGGCCCGAGAGCGGGTACTCGACCTCGACGAACACCACCGGTCGTCCGGCGCGCCCGGCCGCGCAGAGCGGCCGCCGCCATGTCGCGCCGGCGATCTCGGGGCGCTGCACCTCGAATGACGTCACCTCGCCGATCAGCGGCTCGCCGCCGTCCGCCCGAATCGTGACAACATCCGACAAGAAACGCTCCATGCGAGCGTCGTCGGGTTCGGGCTCGAATCCGAGACGAACCCGGAAGTCGTTCGGAAAAAGGGGTTCGAAGACCACCAGATCCGGAATGCTGGTCTCGAGCTCGAGCCGGATGCTTTCGGTGTCGATGGCGAGCTCGAGAACCGAGGTGAAGTCCGGCTCCTGTCGGATCTTTGGACCGGTTGTGTCGGGCGCCGGTGCCGAGCTGCACCAGACCGCGCTCGCGACCACCGACGCTGCTCCGACCCGCCGGAGGACGCGGCGCACGGCTGTCGGATCGATCACCGCCACCCGGGGACCGGCAGCGGACGGAATTGGTAGCGCAGCAGCACGATGTTGGCCCGGCCGCGGTCGCGCACCGACGAGTTGATGTAGTTGAGCTTCACGATCGAGGTCGAGCTGAGGTACCAGTTGAGCCCGGCGCTGACGTTAGTCATCCGGCCGCCCTGCACCGGGCCCTCGTCGAGGTCGACCTTCGAGAGCCGCCCGACAATCTCCACGGCCCCGCCGCTGTGCCTCGAGAACAGGCCCTTGATGCCGCCGCTGTAACGGGTCTTGGGCACCATCCGGCTGAACGTTCCGAGGCTCGTGTCGTACGATCGGTGCTCACCCGTGATGAACCAGCCAGCCTCAACGTAATAGCCCCAGAAGTCGAGATCGCCGAACTCGGTCCGCTCGACGCGGGATCGAATCGCCTCGGCCTGGATGTGGAGCGGGCCCGCCATGGCGACCGCTTCGAGACCGATCAGCTGGATCCGCCCCGCCTCGATGTTGCCGGTGTCGACGAGCACGTCGACGAACCGAGCCTCGGGTCGCGACCGGTACTGGACCAAACCGTCCTTGGGATCACGAATCGAGAACGACGCGCCGACATGAATCAGTCGACGGCCATCGTCACGGTAGACCGGCAGACCGGTCACCCGAGCCGACAGCGACAACGTCGAGCCGGATGCGTTGGACTCGGTGCCCTGGCCGAACGAGAAGAAACCAACCGACCAGTGCACCCGATCGTGGAACGCCTGGTCGAACAGCATGTAGCCGAGGTTGCTGCCGGGAGAGAACGTCCAGACCGGCAGCGACCGCTCGAGGAAGCTCGAGTAGTAGCTGCTCTCCACTCGCTCGAAGCTGAACGGCTCCTGGAAGAAGCCGAGCCGGAACTGACCGATCCGGTAGCCGAAGACGCTCAGACCTTCCTCGCGGCCCTCGATGAACGCCTCGCCGTAGCCGGCGTCCGCACCGACATCGAAGGAAATGCTATACCGGATGTGGTGATCGATCGTCCCCTGAGCGAAGAGCGAGAGACGCCGGAGTTCGAGGCCGTCGTTGATCACACCGAAGGCGTCGTCGAAACGGTCGTTGCCCGAGCCCGTAGTGCCGTCGACCATGATCCTGGCGTGACTCCTGAGCGTCAGACGCCCGTCGAAGAAATCCCACACCAGGAGCCCCTGGGTGGCCTCGCGAAAGGTGCGCCACTTCTCCGAGAAGCTCTTCCGCGCCAGCGGGATCTCGTCTTCGGTCAGAGCGACGGTCTTGGGCTCCGGCTCGACGGTGGTGCCATCGGCCGTCGCCTCGCCTTCGGGCACGTCGGACGTTTCGACCAGCACGCCGCCCGCGTCATCCATGTCGTCGCGCGGCTCCGCCACCGCCAGCGCCGGCCACACCGCGGCTATAACCGCAATGACCGAGACGATCGAAACCGTACACGCCTGGTGCATCCGACCTCCGGGGCGGCCTGCTAGAATCTCTGTGACCGTCCATCAGTGTAGCTCGGCGTCCGAACCGTCACCACACCAGTTCCCCATGGAGCCGTGGCCGACTACACTGGAACCGATGGTCACGCTCGCCGGCACCGACCCGAGCCCGCCGCAGCGGAAGGCGGCACTGCTGCCGGCACTGCTGCTGGTCGTCGGCCTCGGCATCGCACTGGTGGCCGGTCAGGGCACGCGGGGATTCGGACCGGTCGGATCGCTGCTCGCCGTCGCGCTCTGGCTGGTCGTCTGGACCCTGGCCGCGTTCGGCGTCGGGCGTCCCATCGTCGACTGCTGCAGGATCTCTCGCGCCGACGAGTTGGAATCAGCAGTGCTCGCGATGATGGCCGGCACCGGCGTCCTCGTCGCGATCGGCGTCGGCCTGTCGATGGTCCGGTGGTTCCACCCTGGACCTCTGCTCGTGGCGCTCGTCGCGACCGCTGCCGTCGGCGCCTGGAGCCTCTACCGACGACCCGTGCCGGCTCCTCACCTCAACGGCCGGTCGGTGCTCGTCGCGGTGCCCTGGTTGGTGGCGCTCGTCATCGCCGCCACCGTGACCACCTTCTACGACCAGTGGCACCAGCACCTGGGCTTCCCCTGGCTCTGGCTGCGCGAGGGGCACCACTACGTCATCCCCCGCAACCCGTACACCTACATGCCGGTCAACTCGAGCTTTCTCTATGCCTTCGGCCTCGGCTCGCTGGGACCCTGGAGCGCCCAGGCGATCCACTGGTGGTGCGGGGTGCTGGCGGTGCTGTGCTGCGCGGCTCTCGGCCGCCGTGCGACGTCGGACGCTGGTGGTTGGTGGGCGGCGGTGCTGCTGGCGACGACACCGAATGCCCTCCACCTGGCGGCGGCCGGCGGGTCGGATCTCGTGGTCACCATGTATGCCGCCGGAGCCTGGCTCGCACTCCTGGCGACACGGGACGACGCGCCGCAGCCGGCCCGCCGATGGCTGCTGGCCGGCGCGCTCGCCGGACTCGCGTCCGGAACCAAGTACACCGCACTCGCGACCGTGGCGGTGCCGCTCGCGGCCGCCGCCATCGTGCTCCACCGGCCCTGGCAACGCGGTGCCTTCCGACCGTTCGCCGTCGGCGTATTCGCTGCGGTCGGCGGGGCCGCCGCGACATTCGGCCCCTGGGTCGTCCGAAACTGGCTCGCGACCGGTGCGCCACTGTACCCTTTTCTCACTGGACCGTTCCGTTCGTCCATCCCCGCCGGCCTCGGCCCGCTCGACGAGTTCGCGCAGATCATGTCCGGCTTCGACTTCGGGTGGTCCCACATCGCCGGCGGGCTCGGTCTGGGCAGCCTGGCGAGCCCGATCGGAGGCTTCGCGCCGGCCGGCGTGCTGTGGCTTCCTGCGGCAGCGGCGGCGCTGATCACCCTGCCCCGAATGAAACGCCGGGTCGCCGCCGCCCTGACAACCGGAGCGGTCGTCGGCGTGCTGCTCTGGATCGTCGGCCTCCAGGTCGTGCGGTACCTGCTGCCGGCATTGGTTCCGATGGCCGCAGTCGTCGGCGGCGGAATCTCGATGGCGCTCGGCGCCGCGACGCGCCCGATCCGGCGGGCGGTCATCGCGCTGGTGATCGCCGGAATGGTCTGGAACCTGACCACGCTGATCAGACCGGTCGGCTTCCAGCGGCTCGGCTGCTCGCTCGGCGTCACCCCCGTCGAGCCGCTGCTCGCCCGCTGGGTCAGCTCGTCGCTGGCGTTCGACGCGGTCCGCTCGTTGCCCGAGGACGCCCGGCTGCTGCTCGTCGCCGAGAGCCGCGCCCTCGGTTTCGACCGCGCGGTCGATCTCGAAAACCCATACCCCTACGGCGACACCCGGCTGGAGGCGCTGGCCCGGGCTCACAACACGCCCGAGGCGATGGCGGCCGAGCTCGCGGGCGACGGCATCACCCACGTCCTGACCAACCGGTGGGAGGCGCGCCGCATGGCCGACATGATCGACCGCGACCGTTACTTCAACTGCGGCGACGATGAGGTTCTGGCACGCCTGGACCGCTTCGCGCGAACCTGCCTCGACCCCGTGTGGCTCGGGCACGGGGTGTCCATCTACCGTCTCGATCCGAGCTGCCGATCGTCCGGCGCCGGCGATCTCGCCACCTGGTGACCGACCGGCCGGACGGCGTCAGTCGTCGTGACCGGCGAACCCTCCGACGAACGCGGAGATGACGCTGACCAGCAGCGCACCGAGCACCGACCACCAGAAGCCCGCGACGTGGAAGCCGGGCACGAGCTTGGCCGCCAGCAGGAACGTGAACCCATTGACCAGCAGGTAGAACAGCCCCAGGGTGAGGATCGTGATGGGCAGGGTGAGAAGGGTCAGGATGGGCCGGATCAGGGCGTTGACCAGACCGAGGACGATGGCGGCGATGGCGAGCGCCTGATACGACTCCACCGTGACGCCGGGCAACAGGTAGGCCGTGACCCAGAGGGCCAGGGCGATGACCAACCAGTGAACCAGAAAACGCATGATGAACATCCCTCCTTGGTCTTTGTGCCCGAGCGCGAGTGACGGCTCGGGCGATCGGTTCGGGTTCGAATCGGAACGTCGCGCTATGATACAGCTTCAGCCGCAGACGCGCACGGATCGATGGTCGAGCCGTCGCGCCTCGGTGTCGACCGTCGAAAGGGGGCCGATCGTCATGCCGCGAACCGTCGCTCGCCTCATCCTCACCGCCGTCGTGGTGGCGGCCGCGGCACCGGCCGCTGCGCAACGCATCGAGCTCACGCCGTTCGCCGGTTATCAGTTCGGCGGCGATCTCGCCGAGGTCGGCGACGAGACCATCGAGATCGAGCTCGACGACAGCTCGATCTGGGGTGTCGTGTTCAACATCGACATCACAAACGTCGATCAGCTCGAGCTGTATTACTCGTCCCAAAGTACCGGTCTCGTCGAGGGATCACCGTCGTCTCAGGACGTCGGCATCGAGACCCTTCACGTCGGAGCGATCCGACAGTACGGCCGCAACCAGGCGGTCTCGCCGTACCTCGGCCTGCTGCTCGGCGCGACCAGGTTCGACATCTCCGGCGACAGCGACACGCGGTTTTCCGGCGCCATCTCGGTCGGGGCCAAGATGATCGTCGCGGACCACCTGGGGTTCCGCTTCGACGGGCGCGTGACGGGGATCGCGACCGGCTCCGATCCGATCAGCTGCACCGGCGACCGATGCCTCGGCTACCCCGACACGTCGATCATCTGGCAGTGGTCGATCAACGCGGGGGTGATCATCCACTTCGGGCCGTAGCCCCGGATTGAACGCTGCCGGCCACTCCGACTCCGGGGTGTGCGGCGCCGCCCCCTCATCACGCCCTCATGCCGTCACGCCCCACGCCCCGTTGGCCTTCGC
>JASFPU010000244.1:0-5418 GCA_050115855.1 Holophagae bacterium | reverse complement strand
ACTGACCCTCACCAATCCGGGAGCGGCTTGCGCATCCACGTGCGGACGACGGCGTCGCGCTGCTCGGCGAGCTCGGGATCGGCGGCCGGGATGCTCTTCGCCTGCTGCTCCCAGGAGCGGAAGACGACGGCGACGACGATGATGATCAGCGCCGGAGCGATGACGTACATGATGTCCGTCGCATCGAGGGCATCGAGCACGACGCCGAGGATGAAGATCGGGATCGGCGCCAGCAGCAGTCCGATCTGGGCGAGCGCCGCGCGCATCTGGTTGGCGACGACCTTCTTGAATCGGAACATGTCGAGTGTCGACTCCAGCCGGGCCGTTCGGGCGACGAAGCGTCTGAGCTCGAGGCCGAAGTAGACCGCGTTGATCAGTCCGAGCGCCGGAAACAGCAGGAGAGCCGCGATGAACACGGTGTGCAGATTCATCGAAGCGAGTATAGCTTCATCCACCGAAGAACTCCCGAACCGCGCGCTCGGGAGCGGGGTGCTGCAGCGCCCTCGGGTCCTCGTCGGGGACCCACTCCTCGGGCAGCAGCCGGGCATAGCGGGGGTCGGTGAATCGGCGGCAGATCAGGCTGATCACGCCTCGATCGGTGTCCGACCGGATGAGTCGCCCGGCGGCCTGGACGACGCGGGTCATCCCCGGAATCAGGTAGGCGTAGCCAAAGCCGTGCTCGTAGGTCTCCTGGTAGTAGGCCTTGAGCAGCTCGCGCTCGAGATTGTACTGGGGCAGTCCCGGCGACACGACGATGACCTGCGACAGCATGCGACCCGGGTAGTCGACTCCCTCGGCGAAGATGCCGCCGAGAACGGCGAGCAGCAGGTTGCCCGACTCGGCCTGGAGACGCTCCATGATGTCTCTTTGGTCGGCATCGGTGCTGCCGGGCCGCTGGACGAGCAGTCGGTGGTGGGGCAGCTGGAGCCGGTCGTGGACGGCGTCGAGAAAGGCGTAGCTCGGGAACAGTACCAGCCCGTTGCGGTCGGGGTGGGCGAGCCGGCCGATCCACGACGCGATGCCGTCGTAGTGGTCGCGGCGCCGGCGGTACGTTGTGTCGACGTCGTCGATGGCGAGCACCAGGCGGTTCTCTTCGGGAAACGGTGACGGGACGTACAGCGACTCGGTGCGGTGCGGGTCGAAGCCGAGCAGGTCGCGGTAGAAGTCGAACGGCTCGAGGGTCGCCGACATCGCGATGACGCCGGCCGACTCGTCGAGAATCTGACCGACGAAGCGGGCCGCGTCGAGGCAGAAGATCCGCAGGCTGCCGGCGCCGTCGTCGTGACGCCGCGCCAGGTGGACGAACTCGCTGCCGCCGAGCGACAGCACCCGGTGGAAGTGGGTCAGGCTGAAGAACAGGTCGAGCACCGGGTCGTCGGCGATCCACAGCTCGCGCTCCCTCTTGTACAGGAAGTACGACAGCATCGCGCCGTCGAAGGCGATGCGGAGGTCGGCGATCTCGTCGGCATCGAACTCGGTGGTGGTCTCGGCCGGGCGCCGGTCGTCGAGCGCCCGCCCCAAGGTCCGGTCGACGACATCGGCCAGCTCGCGCACTAGCACCGCCAGCGCGTCGTACACCGGGTTCGAGCGGACCGACAGGTGCTCGAGCGCTCGGTCGATCCGGCCGGTGTCGATCGACGGCGAGTAGTACTCCCGGCTCCGGTCGACCAGGTTGTGGGCCTCGTCGATGATCAGCACCGAGTTGCGCAGCGCACCCTCGTGGAGCACCGCGCCGAGGCCGATGATCGGGTCGAACACGTAGTTGTAGTCGCACACCACGAGGTCGATGTGGGGCAGCAGGTCGAGGCTCACCTCGAACGGGCAGAGCTCGTTGTTCCGGGCGGCATCGAAAATATCGTCCGGGTCCTGGTGATCGGCGGACTCCAGCAGCGCGTCGACCATGCCGGTCCGGACCAACTTGACGCCGTACTCCCGGGCATACGGGCAGAACTCCTCATGGCAGATCATCTCGGTGTTGGCGCACATCTTGCCTTTGGCGCGCAGCTGGAGGCTGCGGAACAGACCGTCCTGCATGGCTTTGGCGGTGTCGACCGCGATCCGCTGCTGCAACGTTTTGGCGGTCAGGAAGAACAGCCGGTGGCCCTGAGCCAGGGCGGACCTGAGCGCCGGGTGGAGCACCGCCGCGGTCTTGCCGCTGCCGGTCGGGGCGCGCAGCAGCAGGTGCCGGCTGTGGTCGATGGCGTCGGTCACCGCCTCGCCGATGGGAATCTGCACCGGACGCGGTGCGTCGTGGGGAAACGCGATGAGGTCGGCGGCCCGTCGCAGCTCCTCGAGCCGCCGCACGCGGCGCTGCTCGCCGGCGATGAGGCGATGGAGCTGGTGCCGGAGCCAGCTTCGGATCTCGTCCGGCGTCCACCGGACGGTTTCGTCCTGCTCCTCGGTCGACACGATGTCGACCAGCACCAGGCGGACCTCCGGCGGTGGATGATCGCCGGTCAGCATGAGGGCGTACAGGGCAGCCTGCCGCCGGAACCGGTCGAGCCGCTCCTCGACGTAGAGGTGGTGCAGCTCGACGGCGAAGTGCAGCGTCTTGATCTCGTCGACCCGGACCGGGCGCTCGCCGTCGAACACGACCCCGTCGGCCCGGCCGTGCACCTCGACCGTCCAGCCGTCGACCTCGAGCGCCATCGTCACCGGGACCTCGGAGCGGTAGCCGGCCTCGGTGGCCTCGAGGTCCGCCTGCACTCTGCGGTGCAGCTCGCTGCCGATCCACAGCCGGGACAGACCGGAGCCGCCGAGCCCGATCGCCCGGGTCGGCGCCTCGGCGACCAGGTCGCGGACGGATGCGACGACGATCCGGCGGTCGAGATCGATGGTCGCCGTCACGACCGTTGACGAGCCCGAACGACGAGGAAGCCGGCGAGCAGCGCCGCAACAACAGCGGCGGCGGCGAAGTACGGCAGGCCGGGCCAGCGGTCGGTGAGCCGCGGCCGGTAGGCGAGTTCGGGCGCGATCTCGACGCTGTCCATGACCGCGCGGAACAGCGCGCGGCCCGGCTCGATCCGTCGCTCCCGATCGATGTAGTGGAACGCGATCAGACCACGCTCGGTGAGTCTCGCCGCGGTCAGCACCCGAACCCGACCTCGGAAGCGGAGGTCGAGCGAGTGCTCGAGGCGCAGCGTGAAGGTCGTCCGGTCGAACGACACCCGCTCGACCGCCACGCCGACGACCAGCGGTGGCACGCCCTCTTCGAAGTGGTTGAAGGCAGCGGCCCGATCGGAGTCGTCCGGCAGGTCGAGAAGGTGCCCGTAGCGGAGCCGGCCGAAGTCGAGGACCTGGACCATGATCTGGGGCAGCCCCGGTGGATCCTGCGGCTCGATCGGACGAAAGCCGGCGTCGTAGACGTTGACGACCCGTCCGCCGGTCACGTCGGCCGCCCAGAAGGTCATGTCCTCGATCAGCATCGGATCGATCTCGTGCCATCCGGCGGGGAGGGTCATCGTGACCAGACCGTGGTTCAGCGTCACCTTCGTCGGGGATTGCCCGGCCGCGACGGATCCGCCCAGCAGGGCGAGACCGACCACGACGGCGGCGGCGAACCTCGACATTCGCCAACACTACCATTGCGGCGGCCCGATGGGCCGTTCCGCCGCCGTCCGGCTCCGTCCGATCGGAGGGAAAAGGTCACGCGGAGATCTGCTATCTTCAGTGCAGGAGATGGATTACCTGTCATGAGCGACGACACCCGGCAGCCCGATCCGGCGACCTCCGCGAGCGATGATCTGATCGAGATCGACCTCAACTTCGAGAGCATGCGGCGCTTTCAGGCCGAGTTCTCGCAGAACCTCGCCACGGATGGACTCTTCATTGACACCGCCGAGCCCCTCGATCCGGGGGCGGTGGTCAGGTTCCGCGTCGTGCTTCCGGAGGACTTCGTGTTCCTCGAGGGGACCGCGGTTGTCGAGTGGGTCCGCCGACCCGAGGATGCCGGCGGCCGGCCGGCAGGCATGGCGCTCCGGTTCGTCACGATGTCGCCGCAGAATCAGGAGCTCGTCGAGCAGCTCGTCCAGGATCACATCGACGCCGGTGGTGAGCGGCTCGACCTCGACGTCCGGCCGGTTCCGTCCGACTTTCCGACCGATGCCCTCGAGGGCGCGCCGACGACCGCGACCGAAGCCGGCGACGACGCCTACCGGTTGACCATTCGCGGTGCGGGCCCGAGCCTGGACGAGCAGGCCCTGCAGGCGCTCGCCGAGGCGGTGCCGGACGAGGCCGCGCCGGTCCCGACGGCCTCGACCGACGATGAGGCGGGCAGCGGGTCGGGACGCGCGGGCGGAATCGGCGAGCCACCCGAGCTCGACCTGGGTCCCGATGACGCTGTGGTGCTCGACGCGACGGGAGAGGCCGACGAAGAGCACGCTCTCGACGCGGGCGAGGTGGAGTCAGGCGACCACGGCGAGGTCGCCCCGGCGGCGGAGACACATGCCGCGATCGGCGGTATCACGCTGCCCGAGCCGGAGGACTTCGACGACGGGCCCGAGGTGATCGACGACATCGACGACGGGTTCAGCGGTGCGGCCTTCGACGTCAGCCTGCCGGATGCCGACGACGAGCCCGACTCGACTCCCGTGCTGCCCGACGAGGGCGGTGCCGACGTCACCGTTGCCGACGATGATGAGGAAGCCCCTCCGTCCGGCGCGTCGCCGTGGTGGTTGGCCGCCGCGCTGGTCGCGGTGGTCGCCGTCGTTGCCGCCGTCGCGTTCTGGCCGAGGATCGCGGACCGGTCGGCTCGGGCGACGGGCGGCGACGGCGCGCCGCTCGTCGCCGATGCCGGTGAGGTCGAGGTCAGTCGCCCGACCGTGGTGCCACAACCGGCGCCCGCCGAATCGACGGACCTCGCAGCGGTCGAGGATGGCGGAGCCGGGTGGGTCGCCGAGGGCGCCGGTCCGGCGAGCCCGAATGCGGGCGAACATGCGGCGCCGAAGGAGGAGCCGGTCGCAGCCGCTGCCGAACCCGCTGGCGAGCCGGTGGCCGAATCGACGGGTTCTGCAGCCGAGCTGCCGGCGGCACGGTCGATCACCGACGTCACGGTGCGAGCCGGCTCCGGTCGGACGGTGCTCCGGCTGGTCGGCGACGGCAGCCTCGAGGACGGCGTGATCTCGGTCGAGACCCTGCCGACGCCGCCGCGGGTCCTGGTCCGGGTCCGCGGTATCGAGAGCGGCTACCGACCGTACACCATCGACTCGACCACACCGGAAGTGTCGAGGGTTCGGATCGGCCATCACGCCGACCGCCGAGTGCCCGAGCTCTGGGTGGTGCTTGACCTGACCGGAACCGACGTCGCGTTGGCCGGGGTCGACATCGAGGGCGACAGCGCCAGGATCGCGGTGGCACGTCCCTGAGCGTATGGTCGCGCGCTGCTTTCTGGTGTCCGATCTGCACGGTCGAGCGAGCCGT
>JASFPU010000243.1:0-5434 GCA_050115855.1 Holophagae bacterium | reverse complement strand
CCGAGTGGTGTTGTCACCACTCCGGCACAGTGGCCCAACCAGGGAATGGGTCGACCTTGATCCGGTAGCTCTCGGGGTCGTCTGGATCTCGGATGACCCGACGGTTGATGAGTGACCCGAGGCGATCGAGGAACTCGCCGCGGGGCAGGTCATGGAGCGGCGGTTTACTCAGATCGGGCATCGGCCACAGGCGGATGGTGCCGTCGTCGGCACCGGAAGCGACCCAGCGACCGTCGGGCGACACTGCGACCGCAAAGACCCGCCCCACGTGGCCGACCAGCCAGTGAGGGGACTCGCCCGACACCGGCCCGACACGGACGATGCCGTCTCGGCTTCCGGTCACGACGACCGATCCGCTCGGATCGAGCGCAAAGGAGACCACGAGCTCTCCGTGGCTCGAGAGCGGCAAGGTCGTCCCGTTGCTCAGATCGTGGATGGTGGCAACGCTGGCGACGCCATCGCCACGGCGACGCGACACGATGAGATCGTCGTCCCGCCCGATCAGGTAGCTGCTCCCGATGCCTTCGGCGAAAATCCTGCTGCTCGCACCGGCCGAGTCGATCTCGTGGAGGGTTCCCTCCGATCCCATGGTCAACAACCGTCCATCCGCCGTCAGCACAATGGACGCCGCGAAGCCTCCCGCTCCGATTTCAGAGACATCGATCTCCCGGGTAGTTTCGGTCTCCAGATCCCACAACCGCACGACCCAGCGGTCGTCAACCCGGCCCGATATCGCGACGAAACGGCCCCCGCCACCGATCTTCGCCCCCAGCACACGATTGTCGAATCCGCCAAGCGACATCGGCGCCGTCCCATCAAGGGTGACCAGGCGAGCGACGTCCTCGTTGCAGGTCGTGACCAGATACTCGCCATCCGGGGAAAGGGTCATTCCGCCGACGAGAATCGGTGCGGGATGCCCCCAGTCATAGACAACCTGATCTCGGGTTTCCGCAGCACCGTCGAGCGGCCACCTGCGGACCACTCCGTCCGAGCCCTGGGACACCAGCCATCGACCGTCCGGGCCAAAGGCCACGCTCTCGATCGTCCCGGCGTGGCCGCGCAGGATGAAGGGGTACCGCGTTCGATCGAGAGGCCACAGGCTGACGCCGTTCATGCTGGCGGTCGCCAACCAGTCGCCCGATGGATGAAAGCCGACCTCGATGAGACGATCTTCGTCCGGCAGCAGCAGCAACGGATCGGACCCGGGCGGATCGTGAACCCCGAGCAACGCCGCCACATAGTAGTCGTAGCCGACCGCGAAATGACTGCCGGAGGGGGCGAACCGGAGGTCGTTGCAGCCACCTTCGTGGATTCTCGGCCACACCCGCTGCGGCTCGGCAATTTCATCGCCGAGGGCCCACAACCGGACCTCGCCGTCGCCGTGAACCGTCGCCAACCGGTCACCGCCGGCCGAGATGGCCATCAAGTCCACCTTTGACTCGAGCCGAGCGAGGACCCGCGGCACGACCGACGACTCGGTGGAGGAGTGGAGTTGAAGCTCGTCGCCCAGTGCAATCACCATCTCGTCTTCGGCGGGCCCTATGACAGCCGCCGGCAACCGGTCGCCGGCCAGCGCCTCGGTCCGATCCAGAGCCCACAGGTCGTACCGCCATCCCCCTGGAACTTCGGGTTCGCGAATCAGCCGTCTCAGCCCACGCTGCACGTTGGCAGTCCTCGAGTCGATGTCGGTTCTCGTGAATCCACCACGGTCGAGCGTTCCCAATCGGCGAAGATCCGGCACCGACCAGACCCCGATCGACGGATCCCCGAGCGATCGAGACAACAGCACCTTCGAGTCGGGCGAGAAGTTTGCCCGGCCCCTCGCCTCGCTCGGCCGCCAAGAGGTCGGTGGTCCGCCGTCCCGCGACCACAGCGCGAGCTCTCCGTTGAAGTGCCCCACCGCCAGCCACCGGCCGTCCGGGCTGAAGTCGGCGCCAATGCCGAGGGCGGGCAGCTGGTCCCAGCCGATGGTCAGCGGCATGGGCGAGCTCTGCACCGCCTCAAGCGCGAGCCGCCGCGCCTCGAGGGAGTCCGAGATCTCGAGGCTGGCAAGTGCATGGGCGAGGGCGTTGGGCGGAGAAACTCCCATGGTCTGGCGGGCGATCTCCTCGAGCCGTCGCGCCTCGATCCGACGGGATTGGCGCTCGGAGCGCAACCACAGGGCCGCCAAGGCCGCGGCCACGGCGGCGAGAAACACCACGACCGCCGCGCCGATCAACCGGCGGCGACGACGACGGCGGCCCGCGTGACGGACCATGGCGTCGGCGAACGCCTGCTCCTCGGCGCTGAGACCGCCGGGATAGCGCTCGCGCCACAACGCGAACTCGCGGTACGACGCCCCGGTCCACAGCAGCTCGCCGGGGCGGCCCCGGTCCATCCACAGCCGGGCCGCCTGGCGGAGCTGGTCGCGCAGCTGGGCGGCGTCGGCGTCCTGGGTCTGCCAGCGGACCAGACGCGGCCACGACCTGAGCAGCGACTCGTGGACGATCTCGACGCGGTGGATCGCGGGTGCGCCCTCATCGTCGGCCCCACGTTCTTCAAACGAGGTCAGCAGCCGCGCGTCGACCAGCTCGCGCAGGACCTCCTCAGCCGCATCTCGAGCGGGTTTGACGTGAGGAGGTGAACGCTCGCTTCGCTCGCTGTGAGGTGTGAGACGTGAGCGTTCGCTTCGCTCACTGTGAGACGTAAGACGTCTAACGTCTAACGTCTTACTAGCGACCGGAGGGAGCGCTGACCTGTCGAACACCGACAGAAGATCATCGACCTCCCGAACAGCCCGGGTCCCCTGCGCCGTCACCAGGTTGCGGAAGAGCTCGCGGACGATCGGAAGCCGATCGTGGCCGATCACCTCCAGGGTCGCCTCGGCGTGCCGGGCGAGCGCGCCGCCGACGCCACCGATGGTCTCGTAGGACTCGCGGGTGAGCATGCGTCGATCACGGTCGCGGAGCTCCCACATCCGGGCCATGGCGAACGCGAGCAATGGCAGCGCGCCGCGCTCGTGCTCGACCTCGGCGACCATCTCATCGACCAGGGTCTCGCTGTCGAAGACCACCATGTGGCGGGCCGCCGGCTCGGTGAGCGCCCGGCGCAGTTCCGGGCCCTCGGGCGGGCCCACCGGCGTCAGATCGGCGAAGATCGGCGCCAGCTCCGGAGAGCGGTGGCACTCGAACAGAAAGTCGTCACGGAGCACGAGCACGACGTGGACCCGGGCGGCGTCGACGAGACGGCGGAGCAAGGCGACAAAGGGCGTCCGCACCGGCTCGGGCGTCACGGTGAAGAGCTCCTCGAACTGGTCAACCACGAGCAGCGCCTCGCTCCACCGGCCGCGCCAACGCGCCGTCACCGCCAGCGCCGTGTCCGGATCGCGGAAGCCGAGCAGCTGGCGCATCTCGTCGGCGTCGCCCGCGAGGTCCGGCGCCAGCGTACGGGCGACCGCCATGAAGGGCTCGTCGCCGGGATGGCAGACCACGGCCCGCCAGCCCGGCGGCGCCCGAGCGACGACACCGGCGCGCAGCAACGAGCTCTTGCCCGCACCCGACGGTCCGATCACCGCCAGCAACCTGCGATTCGTGATCTTGCGCCACAGCGACGCGATCTCGGGCTCACGGCCGAAGAAGTTGTCGGCATCCGCATCGGTGAAGGGTGCGAGACCCGGGTACGGCGACGCCTCGTCTGGACAACGTGCGTCGAGATCCGCCGTGGGATCGGGTCGGTCGCCATCGATCTGCCGGACCTCGGCGATCAGCCGGTAGCCGCGCTTGGTGATGGTCTCGATGAAGAGTGGGTTCCGGGCGTCGTCGCCGAAGGCATCGCGCAGCTCGGCGATCCGCCGGGTCACCGTGTTGTCGGCGACGTACTCGGTCTGCCAGACCAGGTCGACGAGCTCGCGCTTGTCGACGACCTCGCCGGCGCGCTCGGCAAGGCAGATCAGCAGATCCATCGCCTTGAACGAGATTTGGACCGCGGAACCGTCGCGGACGACCCGGTTGAGGGTCGGTTCGACAAGCTGGTCGCCAACCAGAAACCGAGCCTCAATCTTCTGAGCGCTCTCGACTTGTGAGGACATCCCGAGGCGATTATAGACCGGCGATCTGCGACCGGCAACGAGGTTGCCGGATCGCGCCGGGACCCGGCGGACGGGAAAACGGATGATGTCGGCCATGACCACGGCTCCTCGGCCGTCACGCCCGACCCGGAAACGGCGCCGGAGCCTGCCATAGGGCCGGGGGACGACCCCGGGCAGGCCCCGGTCGCCGGGAGGGCCGGTGGCGCGGCCTACTCCAGGGGTGGCACCGTCATGGGATCGGAGGTGACGTTGTCGAGCAGCGAGCCGTAGCAGTAGATGTTCCCGGACGAGGCCGCCCAGAAGTCGACGTAGCCAGTGACCGGGTGGTACGCATCGAAGATGCGGTTGAGCTGGTCGTTGCTCCACGGCATCAGGATCAACCGCTCGGTGCCGAGCAGGGTCCCGTCGGCAGCGAAGAGCTCGAGATCGACCGCAGCGGCCACTGCGGCGGCGTTGACGCAGCCGACGTTGAACCTCATGTCGGCGTGCTCGGTGCCGAAGAGCAGGCGGCGGCGCTCGCCCATACCGGTGAAGTCGTCGAGTGTGACCGCGGGGATGAACTGGCCGAACGTCCCTGCCACTTTCTCCTGCGGAGTGTTCGCGATTCGCGCCATGGCAAGGAGATTCGGGCTCGAGGCCTCGATCAGCAGCGCCCCGAAGGCGTCCGATTCCAGACCGAAGACGTCGGCGAGCACGTTCTGATACCGGACATCCTTACCGGCGGCGAGGGTGAAGCGCTCGGACTCCACCGGCTCGGTGTTGCTCTCACCGCGCGGCAGCCACGACATCACATAGTCGGCATCGAGCGAGCCGGCGTTGTTGAGCTCGAGAGTCGTTTCGTAAAACGAGCCCTCGGCGCCCGCGGCAAAGGCCGCGGCGGGGACCACGGACCCATACACAGTGGTGCAGCAGTCGGAAACCGCTCGCTTGACCTCGGCTTCGACCTGGGGCCGATACCACATCTCGAACATACCCGTATCGGTGTTGAACAGAACCTCGGCCATCTCGACACGGGATGGCAGGATCGGGTTCCCCAGATACCGAGTCCACTCGACGCCGTCAGATGACACCGCATAACCTATAAACGCCTGGGAACCGTTGGCACCCGTATACCACATCTGGTATCGAACTCCGTCGAATCTCACCGACGGATGGTTGAGCCGGCTCGATTCCCATCCCGATCTCGGCTCGAGCACCGGCTCCGGTCGTCGTGTCCAGCTCAAGCCATCGTCGGACTCGGCGTAGCCGATCGACACGCCGTCGATCTGTGTGCCGCTGTTCGGCATCGCGGCGTACCACATCTGGTAGACCCCATCCCGCACGATCACGTCCTGCGGTCCGACACCGCCGGCGTCGAAGGTGTCTGGA
>JASFPU010000242.1:0-5443 GCA_050115855.1 Holophagae bacterium | reverse complement strand
TGGGTCAAGGCCAAGGCGCCGGCGGTTGCCGAGTACGTGCGAGAAAATCCCTACGCACGAGAGATCGCGGCCGGCATCGAGGGCCAGCGGTCCGAGCTGTTCGACAGCCTGGGCAGCGTCGGCAGACAGGCCTGGACCGCAGGCGCCGGGCTCGTGTCCTGGGTGGTCGGCCTGATCAGCTGGGCGGTGTTCCCGATCTACTTCTCGTTCTTCCTCATGGCCGACACGCTGACCAGTCGGGAGCTCGAACGGTACCTGCCGTTTCTGAAGAAGGAGACACGTAAGGACATCGTCTACCTGTTCGGTGAGTTCGTGAACATCATCGTCGCGTTCTTCCGTGGGCAGCTTGTCATCGCCTCGCTGCAGGGCGTCCTTTTCGCCATCGGCTTTACCATCGTCGGACTCAAGTACGGGGCGGTGATCGGCCTCACCCTCGGCTTTCTGAACATCGTGCCCTACCTCGGCAACATGATCGGCCTTGCCACCGCGCTGCCGATCGCGTTCTTCCAGGACGGCGGCGGACTCGGGCGGGTCGCCGCGGTGCTCATCGTCTTCGCCATCGTCCAGTCGATCGAGGGCTACTTCCTGACCCCCAAGATCATGGGTGATCGCACCGGTCTTCACCCGGTGGTGATCATCATCGCGATCTTCTTCTGGGGCTCGGCGTTGGGCGGCATCTCGGGTATGATTCTCGCCATCCCGCTGACCGCGTTCCTCGTGGTGTTCTGGCGGCTCGCCCGGGAGAAGTACGTCAAGGAGCTGGTGTAGACCGGTTCGAGATCGCCGGGCTGCAACCGGCCGCCGTTCTTCGGCTAATATTCCGCAAGGTGACGAGATGAGATGGACGCCCGTATTTCTGTTCGCGGCGGCCCTCGGGCTGGCCGCGCTGCCGTCCGCCGAGGCGACCGGGTTCGGCGTCAATGCCCATATTCCGTCGGACGAGCTCGCAGAGCGGATGCGGGACGCCCGGATCGAATGGGCCCGGATCGATTTCCTCTGGTCGATCGTCGAGCCCGAACGCGACGCTTACGACTGGTCGGTGTACGACGCCCTGGTCGACCGGCTCGAGGCGCGGAACATCCGCATCTACGCCGGGATCGGCGCGACGCCGGCCTGGGCGACCACCGGACCGGCGTTCTCTGGTGTCCCGGAGGACCCGAACCAGTGGCGCGAGCTGTGCTACCTCGCCGCCCGACGCTACGCCGGCCGCATCGACGCCTGGGGACCGTGGAACGAACCCAACCTCGAGCGATTCTGGGACGGAACGAGGCAGCAGTACATCGACCTCATCCTGGTGCCCGCGATCGACTCGATCCGGCTCGCCGACCCGACGGCGTTGATCGCCGCACCCGATCTCGCCCACCTGAGCAGCGCCAACTGGGACGACTGGCTCGACGACGTCGTCAGCGCCGTCCGCGACCGGATCGACGTCGTCACCCACCACGTCTACCCGAGCGAGGGCTTCGCATCCGAGGTCACCTACGACCTGGAGACCGGAGGCCCACTGCCGATCTCGCCGCCGTCGGTCGAGGAGGTGCTCGAGGACGCCGGCTGGGGCGACCGGCCGTTCTGGCTCACCGAGACCGGCGTCGAGAGCGAGCGCTGGGGCGAGAGCCGGCAGGCGAGCTTCGTCGCAAGCCTCCTCGACACGTGGTTCGCGCCGACTCGCGGCCACCGCGACTGGGTCGATCGCGTGTTCTTCTACGAGCTGGCCGACGCGCGCGAGCCGACGGAGCACAGCTTCGGACTGCTCAACGGGCCGCCGGACCTCCAGCCCAAGCTCGCGTTCGACGCGTACGTCGACTTCATCGCCGCCGCCGAGGTCGATGACGCCGAGCTGGCCACGCCGACGCTGCCGCGCTTCTTCGACCCGGCACAGGTCACCGTGACGGCGCTGAGCTACACCAATACCGGAACCACGACCTGGAATCTTGACGGGCCGATCGGACTCGCCGCGCAGATCGACTCGTCCGGCTGGCTGGTCGAGGTCGAGCTGACCGGCGACACCAGCAGCGTGGCCCCCGGCGAGACCGCCATTTTCAACCTGATCATCACCGCACCCGGTTCGGTCACCAAGAACATCGGCGAGCTCCCGGTTCTCTCGGCGCGGCTCGAGCGCAGCGGCTACTGGCGGTTCGGTGACGCCATCCACCACCAGATCCGGCTCGTGCCCGCCGAGCCGCCGGTGATCACGAGCGATCCGACCGACCTCCTGCTCGTCCGGGGAGCGACAGGGAACCTCTCCGTCACCGCCGGCGGCGCCGCGCCGCTGAACTATCAGTGGCTGCGCAACGGTGTCCCGCTCAGCGACGGAGCTCTCTTCAGCGGCAGTACCACCGACACGCTCACCGTGCGCACGATCTCCCACCAGGTCGCCGGCTTCTACCAGTGCCTCGTCGCCAACGACATCGGCGAAGTCGCGTCGGGTGCCGCCACCATCACCCTCGGGCTGCCTGCACCGCGGACGGGAACCGGACGCGTGGTGCCCCCGGTGCTGCCGACGCCGGCGGCCCCGGTCGATGATCTACCTCGTCTGACCGGTCCAGGCGCGGGTCAGTCGTCGTCGCGGCCGGCAGCGCTCGGCGATGCGTCGAACCAGCCGGAGTAGAGCTCCGGCCGCCGGTCGGGCAGAAACAGCTGCTTGGCGTGCGACGCGGCGACCTCTCCGAGATCGAGATCGGCGATGAGGATCTGCTCGACGCCGGCGCCGGCCTGCGCCACGACCCGACCGTCCGGTCCGCAGACGAAGGACCGGCCACCGAACTCCAGACGATCCTCGGGGCCGACCCGGTTGCACAACGCGCTGAAGTAGCCGTTCTGGAACGACGCAACGCGGAGCTCGGCCTCGTACAGACCGTCCGGCCACTCCCCCACCGCACCCGCCTGCGGGACGACGACGATCTCGGCGCCGGCCAGCCCGAGAGCTCTCATGTGCTCCGGAAAGTGACGGTCATAGCAGATCGCGACACCGACCCGCCCGGCCGCGGTGTCGAACACCGGGGCGCCGGTGTCACCCGGTGTGTAGTAGCCGCGCTCGTGGAACCCTTCGTAATCGGTGATGTGGAGCATCCGTGCGCACCCGAGCAGCGCACCGTCGGCATCGATCACCGGCGACGTGTCGTAGCAACGGTCGCCGTCGCGTTCGTACAGGTTGAGCACGACCACGATGCCGAGCCGGCGCGCCAGCTCGGAGAACGCGTCGGTCACCGGACCCGGCACCGTCTGGGCGAGACGTTCGAAGCCCGGCTCGGCCCGACGCTGCGGGTGGAACCACTCGAACGCGAGCTCGGCGTAGCACACCATCTGCGCGCCGTCGGCCGCCGCCCGGCGCAGGCCGTCGAGCCCACGCCGGAGGTTGTCGTCGTGATCCCGAGTCGCGAGCTGTTGAACGAGAGCAATCCGCATCGCACCTCCGTTTCGTCGTGGCGACTCGCCGGGCGGTGGCCATTCGTCGCCGATCGATCCACACTCGGCACCGGCAGGGTACCCCAGTTCACGATCCGGCTCGCCTCCCCGGCGCCGACGCGTCCACCCAGCGGCCTCGATGGTCCCGCCTGCCGCCGGTCACGATGGACACTGACCGACGCACGCAATGAGCCCCGAGCCACGCGCCCGAACCGACAGGGACGGCCATCAGCTGGAATGACTCAACGGACGTGACGGTTCGTCCAACTGAGGTAGGATAACCACGGGCATCCGCCCGACCACGTTTCCCCGAGAGGTGTCGACGTCATGGCCACGACCCGAGTTCTGACGCTCTTAACGATCACGATCGCCGTCACGGCCGTCTCTGCCCCAGCCGCGGTTGCAGCGCGGCACCACGCGGAGGCGGCGCTCACCGCGCTCACCGAGGCGGCGACGACACCGCCGGTGATGAGTCGGTCGAGCGGGGTGGTTCGCACTGCACGTTTCTCACCGGGCGCCGTGGTGTCCGATGCGACGACGCCGATGGCGAAGGCGGAGCTCTTCCTTCAGCGTTACAGTTCGGCGCTCGGCGTGAACGTCCCGTCGGCCGAGCTGTCCGCCCCCGAGCTGACCACCGACAGGCTCGGCCACTCGCGAATCGCCTACCGCCAGCTGTATCGCGGCGTCCCGGTTTTCGGCGCGCGCCTCGAGCTGCACACCGACGCCGCCGGCGAGCTCGTGACGGCGACCTCGAGCGTCGTTCCGGAGGTCTCTTTGCCGACCGTCATCCCGTCCGTACGCGCGGCCGAGGTTGAGCGGCGCGCCCGGGCACTGGTCGCCAAGCAGCACGGAGTGGGCCCGTCGATGCTGCGGATCGGCACGACGGAGCTCGTGATCTTCAACGACGGTGCGATCTGGGGCCGACCGGGCGCCGACCATCTCGCCTGGCAGACCGTGATCACCGACGACGCGATGATCCGCGAGCGCCTGTTCGTTGATGCGATGACGTCGCGTGTGCTCGAGCAGATCTCCGAGGTCGAGGACATCAACCGTCGGATCTACGAGCGCAACGGCGGCAACCTCGTGTGGCAGGAGGGCGACCCGTTACCGTACCAGGGAAGCGGTCTCGAGCGCGACGACGAGATCAACACCCTCATCACGGTCGCAGCCCAGACCTACTTCACGTTTTCCAACCTGTCCGGCGGGACCTTTCTGTCGTGGAACGGCGCCGATGGGATGATGCGCAGTTTCTACGACCGCGACGGCATGGACTGCCCCAACGCGTACTTTGATGGCACGTCGACGAGCTTCTGCGTCGGCGTCGCGACCGATGACGTGATCGCCCATGAGTGGACACACGGCTACACGAGGTCGACCCACGGCCTCGTCTACGCCTGGCAGTCCGGCGCCCTCAACGAGGCCTACTCGGACATCTTCGGCGAGGTCGTGGACCTGCTGTACGACTCGGGGACCGACACGCCGAGCACCGTCCGTGCCCCCGACACCTGCTCCGCTGCGAACGGCAACGACACGCCCGATCTCAGCGTCATCGAGCCGGCGGTTCTGGCCGGCCCGCGGGACATCCGGTCGGCGACCTTCAACCCGGCACCCCCGTGGTCGGTGACCGGCACGATCGAGGCAGCCGACGACGGTGTCGGCAACGGTAACGACGCGTGTGACCCGCTGGTCGACTTCACGCCCGGCAGGATCGCGTTGATCACCATGGGCGCCTGCGACCAACGATTCGTCACACCGGTGGTCAACGCCGAGGCGGCGGGAGCGATCGGGGCGATCATTCTGAACCCGCTCAACGACAATCTGATCACCATGACCGGCGGCGGATCGGTGTCGATTCCGGCGGTGTTTCTCGGCAAGAGCGACGGCGACGCCCTGCGCGCCGCGCTCGACGATGGCGTTGTCGTCGAGATCACGTCGGACGCAGACGGCTCGCTGCGCTGGTTGGTGTCAGAGGACAGCAGCGCCTTCGGCGGCGCGATTCGCGACATGTGGCGGCCGGAGTGTCTCGGCGATCCGGGCC